>JAGHBX010000503.1 GCA_021160785.1 Planctomycetota bacterium
GATCAATACCGTTAAGCAGGAACTCAACGTCCAGGAGGGTCAAACGACCGACGATATGGAGTTTACGTTCGAGACGGTCGCGTGTCTCGGTGTTTGCGCGTTAGCGCCGGTTACGGTCATTGACAGTACTTACTATGGGAAGATGACGCCACGTCGGGCCAGAACGGTTCTTGCCGGTTTGAGAGCGGATCGAGAGGAGACAGATTGATGGATCGGCTCCGGAGCATTGCAGATTTTCACGAGCGGCATGATCAACTCAAGACGGCGGGGGATTCTGACATGCCTATGATTTTACTGTGTGGAGGGACCGGCTGCACAGCTTTGGGCTCACAGGAAGTTCATCATGCTTTCCAACAGGCCATTGAGCGTCTTGGTCTTGCCGACAAAGTGCATCTCAAGAGAACCGGCTGTCACGGTTTTTGCGAGAAAGGTCCTGTTGTCGTTATCCTGCCCAACCGGTTCTTCTACCCCGGCATACAGCCCGAGGATGTCGATGAGATACTGAAGGAGACGGTAATTAAAGGCAATGCCATAGATCGGCTGCTGTATGTCGATCCGGCAAGCGGCCGCAAGATCACATACGAACAGGATGTGCCCTTTTACGCCGGGCAGACGCGCAATGTATTTAGAAACAACGGCAGAATCGACCCGGTTGACATTACCGATTATGTTCTGCACGAAGGCTACTGTGCATTTGTCAAGGCCCTTGCCGAGTACAAGCCCGAAAAGGTGATAGAGATCGTCACCAGTTCCGGGCTTCGTGGACGAGGTGGAGGAGGTTTTCCAACGGGACTCAAATGGAAGTTCTGCAGACGGTCACCGGGTGATGACAAGTATGTCATCTGCAATGCCGATGAAGGCGACCCGGGCGCCTTTATGGACCGGAGCATCCTGGAAGGGACGCCTCATGTGGTGCTGGAGGGGATGCTGATTGCCGGTTTCGCCATAGGTGCTTCGCGTGGATTTATTTATGTCCGGGCTGAGTACCCACTTGCTGTGCGACACACACTGGCCGCCCTGGAATGCGCACGTCAGGCGGGGATTCTGGGCGATAATATCCTCGGCACCGATTTTTCATTCGATATTGAGATTCGCCAGGGAGCCGGGGCGTTTGTCTGCGGTGAAGAGACAGCCCTGATCGCCTCCTTAGAAGGCAAGCGCGGCATGCCCAGAACGCGGCCTCCGTTTCCTGCTGTAAAAGGATACATGGGCAAGCCCACCAACATCAATAATGTCGAAACATTTGCCAATGTGCCGCTGATTTTGAAAAACGGCGCAAAAGCGTACAGCGCTATCGGCACGGAAAAGAGCAAGGGCACCAAGATATTCGCTCTGGCCGGTCGCGTCAACAACACCGGCCTGGTTGAGGTGCCGATGGGCACTACACTGCGCCAGATCGTTTACGATATCGGCGGGGGAATCGGCAAGGGCAGAAAGTTCAAGGCGGCCCAGTTGGGCGGACCTTCCGGAGGTTGCCTGCCCGCCAAATACCTCGACAACGAAATCGACTATGACAGTGTTCAACAACTCGGCGCCATCATGGGCTCTGGGGGGCTTATCGTGATGGATGAGAACACCTGCATGGTCGATATTGCACGGTATTTCCTTGAATTCGTGCAGTCGGAATCCTGCGGCAAGTGTACGGCCTGTCGCGTCGGCACCAAGAAAATGCTGAGAATTCTGGAGGATATCTGCAACGGTAATGCTGAACTGGAAGACCTTGACCGGCTGGAACAGCTTGCCCGGCACGTCAAACAGGCGTCTCTGTGTGGTTTGGGCCAAACCGCACCGAATCCTGTGCTTTCGACACTGCGACATTTTCGCGATGAATATGAAGAGCACATCGTTTTGAAGACCTGTCGCGCATCGGCCTGCGAGGGACTGGTGAGGGTACCGTGCCAGCATGCCTGTCCTGCCGGAGTGAACGTGCCGGAGTACCTTGCCCTGGCCGCGGAAGGACGAATTAATGAAGCCGCCAATATCATTCGCAGGCGAAATCCGTTCATTTCTGTCTGCGGCCGTGTATGCGACCATCCCTGTGAGAAACGATGCCGTCGCAGTGAGATTGACCATCCGCTGGCGATACGTGCGTTGAAGCGCTATATCGCCGACAACATGGACGACTATGGCAGACCTATCGCCGGACCCGCCGGCGGAGAGCCGCAGGTGGCGATCATAGGAAGCGGCCCGGCGGGGCTTAGTTGTGCATATTTCCTTGCGCTGATGGGCAGGCCGTCGGTGATATTCGAATCGCAACCTGTTGCCGGCGGAATGCTTGCCCTCGGAATCCCGGAATATCGACTGCCCAGGGAAACGCTTCAAAAGGAAATTGATTTTATTCTGTCCCACGGCGTCGAGCTTCGCACCGGCCGGAAAATTGAAAACGCCCAAGACCTCTTGCAGCAGGGCTACAAAGCTGTCTTTGTGGCAACCGGCGCACAGACGGGAAAATCCGTGGATATCGAGGGCATTGAACTGGACGGCGTTGTCGATGCACTCGAGTTCCTGCGAAATCGGGCGCTCGGCAAGGGCGCCGATTGCACCGACAAAAAAATCGTGGTGTTGGGCGGCGGAAACAGTGCAGTCGATACAGCAAGGTCCGCTGTTCGCCTCGGCGCCGAAAAGGTGACTATTCTTTACAGGCGAACGCGAGCGGAGATGCCCGCTTATGAGGAGGAAATTGAAGACGCCATCGGTGAGGGCGCCGAACTGATTCCGTTGGGGATTCCAAAGCGGATTGTCGGCAAGGGGGGCAAGGTAACCGGCGTTGAATTCATTCGGGCCGAACCTGGCAAGGCCCAGGATGACGGAAGGCGCAGACCGATGCCCGTCGCCGGCAGCGAAACCGTCATCGAATGCGATATGGTCATGCCGGCCATAGGCCAGGTTCCGTCGTGCCAACCCGTTCAATATAAAGACGGCCCATCTCTAACCGACCGGGGCACGATCAAGACCGATCCTGTCACGTGCGGTTCAAGCATCAAAGAGATATTCGCCGCCGGCGATTGCGCCACAGGAGCCGCAACGGTGATCGAAGCCATTGCCGGCGGTCAGAAGGCGGCGGTGAACATCGACAGGATGTTGGGCGGAAGCGGGCGACTGCCGCATGATATCGGCTTTTCATTTACCAAACCCGATGAGGAGCAGCTTGCACAGAGTCCGCCAAGAGCGGTGGAAAAGAGCATACCACTCAGTCAGAGGCAACGCGGTTTTGCGGAAGTGGTGCTCGGACTCGACCGCGAAGATGCGATCGTCGAGGCGGGCAGATGCTTGCGATGTGATCTTGAGAGGCAATAACGGTTGAGGCTATGGCGGATATAAAAGTCAAAATAAACGGCAGCGAATACATCGGCAGGGCCGGTCGGACCATCCTGGAACTGGCGATGGAAAACGGCATTGAAATACCAAATCTCTGCCACGATGCTCGGCTTAAGCCGTCGGGGTCATGCAGACTGTGTCTGGTGGACGTTGAGGGACAACGGGCGCCGGTAACCGCCTGTACATTCGAGATCACAGACGGCATGGTTGTGCTGACGGATACGGAAGATATCCGTGCAATTAGAAAGACTATGCTGGAGCTTTTGTTTTATGAGCATCGCGGCGTGTGTACAACCTGTGATAAAAACGGCGAGTGCAGGTTGCAGCAGTATGCCTACGAGTACGACCTCGACGACAGTGTCTTTCAGCTTCCGCAGGTTATGCCGTCCGACAATTATACGACGGGCAATGAAGCCATTGAATATGATCCAGGCAAGTGCATTCGCTGCGGCCGTTGTATTCGGATATGTGAGGAAGTCCAGATGGACAGCGCACTGACGTTCAAGGGCAGGGCGGGCGACGTGGAAGTCTCCACGGCGTTCGATATGCCGTTAAATGAATCGACATGCGAACTGTGCGGCCAGTGCATCTCGACGTGTCCGACGGGGGCGCTTTATGAGCGGGCGGCCAAGGGAAAAAGCCAGTGCAAGGACCTTCAGCGAACAAGAACCACATGTGTTTATTGTGGTGTAGGCTGCCAGATTGATCTCAATGTAAACCCCAAGACAAATGAAATCATCCGTGTCACCAGTCCGACGGGGGTAATACCCAACAACGGCAACCTGTGTGTCAAGGGCCGGTTCGGTATGGACTTTGTCGGCAGCGACAAGCGGCTCACGACGCCGCTCATAAAGAAAAACGGCAAACTCGAAGAAGCCGGATGGGACGAGGCGATCGATTATGTGGTGAAGCGGCTAAATGAGATCAAGGCAAAGCACGGTGCAGACAGCATTGCAGGGCTGTCGTCCGCCAAGTGCACCAATGAAGAGAACTACGTCTTTCAGAAGTTCATCCGTGCCGCGGTGGGTACGAATAACGTTGACCATTGTGCGCGGCTCTGCCACGCTTCGACCGTCGTCGGCCTTGCACGGGCCTTCGGCAGCGGGGCGATGACCAACTCCATGGACGAGATCAGACGCGCCGAGTGCATCTTCATCATCGGCTCCAACACGACCGAAGCCCACCCGGTCATCGGCCTTAACGTTAAAGACGCCGTCGTAAACAACGGCGCAAAACTCATAGTCGCCGACCCGCGCACTATCGACATCGTTCGTTTTGCCGAACTCCACGCAGCTCAAAAGCCCGGCACCGATGTGGCGCTCATAAACGCCATGATGAATGTCATCATCGAAGAAGAACTCCACGACAAAGACTTCATCAGCGACCGCACAGAGAATTTCGAAGCCCTCGCCGAGGTAGTCAAGGACTTCACTCCGGAAAAGGCTGAAAAGATTACGACGATCCCGGCGGACGATATTCGCCGTCTGGCGAGAATCTATGCGAGCGCCTCGACGGCGAGCATTATCTACAGCATGGGCATTACCCAGCACACCACTGGAACCGACAATGTGCTTAGCCTGGCGAATCTGGCGATGCTTACCGGCAACGTGGGCAAGGAATCAACCGGCGTGAATCCCCTCCGCGGCCAGAACAACGTGCAGGGCGCCTGCGATTGAGGGGCGCTGCCGAATGTGTACCCGGGCTATCAATCGGTTGAGGATGCCACGATCAATGAGAAATTTCAAAAGGCCTGGGGCACGAAACTCCCCGACAAAAAGGGGCTTACCGTCGTCGAGATGCTCCACGCCGTCGAGGAGGACAGGATTAGGGCGATTTATATCATGGGTGAAAACCCGGCGCTTTCCGATCCCAACCTCAACCGGACGCGCAAGGCGCTGGCCGATGTCGAATTCCTCGTCGTGCAGGATATTTTCCTCTCCGAGACCGCCGAATACGCCGACGTCGTTTTGCCCACGGTCTGCTTTGCCGAAAAGGACGGTACGTTTACGAATACTGAGAGGCGAATCCATCGTGTGCGAAAGGCAGTCGACGGCCCAGGCCAGGCGCGAATCGACTGGCGGATACTCTGCGAAGTGGCGACGAAAATGGGTTATCCGATGGCCTATGACGGCGCCGACAAGATCATGGAAGAAATAGCGTCCGCCTCGCCCATCTACGGCGGCATATACTACGACCGAATCGACGACGTGGGGCTTTGCTGGCCGTGCCCGGACCGGGACCACCCCGGCACAATGTACCTGCACAAGGATAAGTTCAGCCGCGGCAAGGGCAGGTTTCATCCCGTCGAATTCAAAGCGCCCGTCGAGAGCGTAAGCGACGAATACCCGTATCTGCTTTCCACGGGCAGGCAATTGTATCAGTTCCATACCGGCACGATGACACGCAAGTCGCGCGCCATCAACCAAATCTCACCGACCGGCTATGTGGAGATTCACACCGACGTCGCCGCCAGACTCGGCATTGAAGACGGCGACAACGTCGAGGTTCGCACGCGGCGCGGCAAAGTGACAACATTAGCAAAGGTAACCGACGATATCGAAACCGGCTGGCTGTTCATGCCATTCCATTTCGCCGAAGGCCCCGCCAATATGCTGACCATAGACGCCCTCGACCCAATCGCAAAAATCCCCGAATACAAAGTCTGCGCCGCAACGGTCCAGAAGGCAAATAGTACCGTTTCCAAAAAGGCATTGTAACATCTTCCCCCAATGTCATTCCGACCGGAGGACCGACGAAGTCGGTCCGCAGTGGAGGAATCTGTCAAAAACAGCATCGCCGAAGGCGATTCCAATTTACGGGCGTTCTCGCGCACAAGTTCTTTTCACGATACGTATCAGTGATTCTTCATGAACTCGTCAATCTCGTGGCGCGTTGGCGCCGAGGGTTGTGCGCCGAGCTTTGTCACCGACATCGCGGCGGCGGCGTTTGCAAACAGAACGGCCTTTTCGAGCCGGCTTCCTTCGGCGATCGCCACCGCGAGCGCCCCGTTGAACACATCGCCGGCGGCCGTGGTGTCGACCGGATCGACCTCGAATGCGTCAACCTTCTTCACACCGTCTGCGGTCGCAATTATGACCCCATTTTCACCTAACGTCACCATCACCGTTGCAACACCTTTGGCCAGGAGTGCTTCGGCGGCTTTCCGGGCGCCGTCTTCGTTCTCGACGCCGATTCCCGTGAGCAGTTCGGCTTCGGATTCGTTCGGAGTGAGGATAGAGACGGTCTTGAGCAGGTCGTCGGTCAGCGGCTGGGCGGGCGCCGGGTTCAGGATAACCTTGACGCCGTCGGCATGCGCCATCATCGCCGCGGCGGTAACGGTCTCGATCGGGGTCTCCAACTGCATGACGAGGATATCGGCGCAGGCAATTGTTTTTTCAGCGGCTTCGATGTCGGCGGGCGAGAGGTTTGCATTGGCGCCGCTTGCGACTGCGATACTGTTTTCGCCGTTTTTGTCAACGAATATCGAGGCGACGCCGGATGGAGCGGTTGTGTCCTTGGTGACGTGGTCGATATTGATCTCGTCGGCGGCAAAACCCTTGAGTGCTTCGCTGCCGAACATGTCATTGCCCACGCGCGCGATGAAGGCCACATCGCCGCCTGCGCGAGCCGCCGCGACGGCCTGGTTGGCGCCCTTGCCGCCGGGCGCCGTGGAAAATCGCCCCCCGATAACGGTTTCACCGGGCCTTGGAATGCGGTCTATCTTGATGATCATGTCCGTATTCGAACTGCCAACTACAACTATTTTCTTACCCATCGTTAATGTTCCCATCAAGTTAATTTTGCGATAATAATCAGAGCCAGCCCTATTGCGTAAAATACAAACATCAGCCCGAGTAGTTTCTCCGTACCTTTCGGCGCCGCCTTGAACTCCTTCCAAATGAATACGCCCCACAAGGCCGCCACCATCGTGGCTCCTTGACCGAGACCGTAAGAAATTGCATATCCCGCCGAATCGCCGGCGAGAATGCTAAACGACATACCAATGCCCCAGATTACTCCCCCAAGGATACCTACAAGATGCAGTCGAGGATTACCTTTCCTAAAGTAGTCGCCAAACGGAACAGGTTCGCCGACAAACGGCTTTGCCATTACAATCGTGTTAAACACGAAGCTGGAAACGAATAGACCCAGAGCAAACAATACCAACGCGGTGTAAGGCGTCAATTTGCCCGCCTCACTTGGCAGGGCAAGGTCGGACAGGTTAGCCGGCATCGATCCTGCAACCCAACGGTAGAAAAAGCCCATTAGTACACCGCACACCACGGAAAGCACTATCCCCTTCATAGTCGTCTTTTGACCCTCAGAGGGAAGCCTTTTGTACGCAAGGGCATCAAGAATAATGGCAATCGCCACGCAGGCGACACCCAGGAACAAAACTGACGCGTTACCTGACGGGTCAATGCGATAGGTGGTGATGACACCAAGGGCCAATGCTAAGCCAATTCCCACAGGGAACGCAACCGCAAGGCCGGCAATATCGATCGCTGCTACGAGAAATATGTTCGCAAGATTGAATATTACTCCCCCCAGAAACGCCGAGCCTAAGTACTTGGCGGAAGCCTGGTCAAGGTCGGCAAAAAAGCTTCGTCCACCCGCTCCCATACTGCCTATTGTCAGCGCCAATACGACCGTCACTAAAAGCACGCCGATACAATAATCCCAGTAGAAAAGTTGAAAACGCCATTCCTTCGTCGCCAGTTTCTGTGTGTTCGCCCACGACCCCCAGCAAAGCATCGTGATGAAACACATAGCCACCGCCACGGCATAAGATCCAATAGTAACCATGTTAACCTCCTGTTAAATTAAACTGGGATTTACCATATGAGCACCGTGCTCTTGTCTTTTATGCGTCATGTCCTACACCTTACGTTAGACCGAGGTCCTCGTCGGATATGGTTATCTTTGCCGCGATAAAATCTTTGTGCTGGAGTTTGAGCGATTCTGCGATTCGGCGAATTTCTTCGACTTCGTCGTGGCTGGTCTTTTCGGAGGCGTTGGCGACGGCAAAGAGGCATTTGAGAAAGCTGCGTCTGGCATCCAGGGTGGTGCATTCGAAAAAGCTCCTTGCCAGGCGGTAATAATCCAGCCCCTTCATCGCCCTTGCACAACTGATATCGGCGACAAGGCGGGCCTGGAGTTTCGAGAGCCCCCATGATTTTGACAGTACGGTTGCGATAGTCTTTTTCTCCTCGTCGGATATGTCCGCATCGACCCAGGCGACCCGAGCCAACAAACCGGCTGCCAGGCAAAGCTGACGCAGCTTATGCTCGGGTATGTCAATCTTAGCGGCCAACTCCGGCGTTTGAGTCTTGATGTCATAGTAGATGGTGTTCTTGATAAAGTCGTCGATGTGTTTTTCCCGCTGCGTACCGGCAAGGAATGTGTCTTTGCGACGATTGATCGTGGGCTTCAGCAGTCTGGAAAGCATTGCGCCCAGACCGGTGTCGGCATTTTCCACGACTTCGCTGACGCTCTCCAGAAACTTCGCCTCCTCGGCGCTGACAACCCCGTCGGCTTCGACAAGACGCTTCAGCGCACCGGTGACAAATTCCTTGTCGCCTTGCGACCTGATATGGTCAAGCACTCGCGCCAGCAGTTGGTCTCGCTCGTCGGCGCTCACAGGCGAATCGGTATAGACATCAAGCTGTGCCCAGTCGCCTTCGGTGATGTCGCCGAGACTGAAAATAAGGTCCTTGAGCGAATTGATTTCCTCGGCCTGCAACTCGCCGTCAGCCCACGCCGCGGCAATGATCAGTTTTGCCATATCCATAACAAACTTCGCATCCGCCATGACTGTCCCTTTCATCTGCAATCAAGAGCGATCAAAAACAGCGTGCACGCTGCTTACAAGGTGCAATATCAGCCAAAGCAGGCCGGTTGTCAAACAAATTATCCGGATTGGCGAGGCGAAATGCAGCCCGGAGGCACTTGACAGAAGTACGCCGACGAGCCATAATCTGTATATGTAAATGATATTTCACTTTGGAGGTATTGTACCGATGATCAGATTTCCGGTTCTTCTAAAGACTGCCGCAGCGGCTTGCATTGTGTTTATGTGCGGATGGGCGGGCGCATACTCGGCGAATCCCTTTGTAATCAAACTTGACATTCCCGCCCCCCAGGACTCTGCCGGCGGGATCATTGTCGCCGATGTTAACGATGACGCCCGCATGGACTATCTGGTCACGGTGCCGGGGCATATTGCAGCTTACGGTAACAACGGCAGGAAGCTCTGGATCCTGAAGGCCGATGTTGTGGTAGGCGGCTCGAGTGAAAACGAAGGTCTTCCGGGTCATCACGGGCCGGGTCTTGCGGCAGGCGACGTCGATGTCGACGGCAGGGCCGAGGTCGTGTTTCTTACAAAGGACGGCGTGCTTCATGTCGTTGACGGTGCGACAGGAAAGGAGAAACAAAGAGCAAAGCCGGCGGTTCCCAAAGGCGCACGACGCTGGGAGCTTGCGATGATTGCGGACTTTCGCGGGACGGGAAAGGATACCGACATCCTGCTGGAAGCAACGAACGCCAACGGCTACAGGACGGGCAAGTACCTGGCGGCTTTCTCGGTCAAGGCGCTGCTAAGCGGCGGCAAGCCGCTCTGGACGACGAACAAATTCGTGTCATGCGCTCACAACGGCGCGCGATTGGCCGACCTCAACGCCGACGGCAAAGACGAGGTGCTCGGTGCGACGATTCTGTCGCCGGCCGGCAGGGAAATCACGCGTGCGGTCGCGTCGGGCTGGCACATGGACAGTGTCTTTGTCGCCGATGTTCGACCCGATCTAACGGGGCTGGAGGTTGTGATGCTGGAGGAAGGCGCAAACCAAATCCAGCTTCTCGGAATGAACGGGCCGATCTGGCGCGCCCACTTCAAGAAGCAGGAACCGCAGAACGCTGCGATAGGGCGATTCAAAAAAGACTCCGACGAAATCTTTATCTGGTGCCGTTCACGTTACAACGAGCATCAAAAGCCGTTCGTCTTCAATTCCAAAGGCAAGATGATATTCGATTACATAATGGA
>JAGHBX010000325.1 GCA_021160785.1 Planctomycetota bacterium
CTTAAATAGTGTCTGTTGCGGAAAGAAAAAATGCTCGATGTCATCCCCGCGAAAGCGGGGATCCAGAGCGAATAAGCTGGATTCCCGCTTTCGCGGGAATGACAGATGTTGTTTCCGCAACAGGAACTAAATAATTGCGAAGTGGATGGTATAATCCCGTTGCGATTAACATTGCCACGGGCTTTTATTTTTTAAGCGGATTTCCTGAATTCTTCAGCAGCTTCTTCCGTTGCCGGCATAACCAATCGCGGTTTTGCCTGCCATCTTAATGGTACAGCCGCCCAAAAAGTACATCGCCCATGCCTGAAAAGCAATCCAGGTCATCAAGGCGGGACCGCCAATCGATTCAGGCCCAACTTTAATAAACGGGGCCACCAGCATCATCGAAGCGGCCTGGGCAGCAACAAAGATCGGAAAAACAATAAACCTGGAAAATGGCATGGCTGCTCCTTCAAAAATATAGAAAAATACAAAGAAAACTTAACGTTCACCATTCAGTATGAATAATCTTACCGAGTTCAACTTGAACAATCAAGAGTTTACTCTGGCGGAAATTCTTGTCATGAGAGGGCTATATGTGCAAATATGCCGGCTGGATGCCGGTGGTAAGTCGCCTGGATGCGGGGGGCGGGGGATTGTTAAAAGAAATTGTTGGGGTCGTTCATGTCGAATGCGGGTTCCTCGAACCCCTTGGCCATCTGTGCCTGGAGCGCCTGTCGTTCGGGCCCGATGATGCGCTTGAATTCGCCCGGGTCCAGCGGCGGCGGCATATCGTCCAGCATCGCCAGCAGTCGCTCGACTTCGGCCTTTTTCTCGTCGCCCGACATACGCCGCCATGGCTGGAACTGCTTTTTGAGTTCCTCGTACCGGGCTGCGTAATCAACCGGCATGGGCGGAACATAGTCCATCGATTCGCTCACGAGCCTGGCGGTCATGGAGGTTCGGAGTTTGGGATCGGCATCCAATATCTTTTCGAGCAAAGCCCTTGCCTCATCGAGCGAGGTGTCGGCTTTATCATAGTCGCCTAACTGCTCTGCAAAGTTCATCTTTCCGTACAACGCCAGGGCCTGGCTGCTCATGATATGCTTGCCCGCCTTACCGGAGGCGCCTGCGCTGATGTAGGCGGCGATGGCCTTGTCGTATGTATCCATGACCGCCGCGTTTGTCGGCTCGTCAACCCGTGTGTACTTGGCGGCAATCTCGGCAAGCGTCGTCGAGACGGTCCCCGGATCGGCGGAGGCGATTGCCTCGAGTCTGGCGCCGATATGCTTGTTGAAAGCGATGCGTTCGGCGATGACGGAGGCCTTGCACAAATGGCTGTCGCCGAGCCGGGACTCGCGTGTCTGTTTCAGCGATCGCGACCGGATCTTGCCATAATCGGCGATAGCCTTGTCCAGCAGACCGGTCATCTCGGTTGCGGTGGCGGTATAGGCGTCAAGCCCGCTGGCCACCTTCGCCGCCAGAGAACCGGCGTCAGTATTATATTCGACCAACTGGTCTGTGATCATTGACAACTGGCCCTGAAGTTTTTGTCTTTCGGCCGGGTCCTGTATCTCTTCGATACGCCGGACAGCCTTGTCAACGTCGTTCTGGAGTTTCTCGACTTTAGGCCTGGCTAGCGCGATCTCGCCGTCGAGTATCTCAATCTGGTCGACAGCTTCCTGTGCCTTGGCAAGGGGCGCCTTCCCGGTGAGTAAAAGGCCGAAGCCTTCTTTTTCCAGGGCCGCCTTTTCAGAACCCGAGGCGAGTTGGGCCTGCTGGAGTTTCGCGTTGGCCTGAGCCTCAATCCGCCCAGCCTCGTCTTGTGACTTCTGTTTGACGGTTTCCCATTGAGCCCGCTGCTGCACAAAGGCGCCGAGTTGACCCTTCACCTCGGCTAATTCGGCTTTTACGCCCTTCTTTTCAGCGGCGCCTTCAAGCAGTTCGCCAAGCCGACTGATCTCAGTCTCCATCGCCTTTTTCAACTGATCGAGACGTTCCTGCTGGATATGTAGATTGACGATCTTACCGGCCAGTACCGACAGGTCGTCAACCGCCTCTTCGATGGGCAGGTTTTGTTGTGCAAGCTGATTGCGAATGTGCCGGACCTGGGCAAAATAGAGGTTGCCGCCGGCAAGATACGCAGAATCCGCCGCCTCGCCGGCATCCCTGCCCGCCTTCGCCAGAACCTGACCCAGTTCCTGGCGAGCCTTGGCATAGACGGCGCCGGCATCTGCCGGTCCGTTGGCGGGATCGATACTCGGGCCCTTTTCGGCTAAGGCAAGGGCTTCGTCGGCTGCCCGGCGAAGTTCCTTAGCGGCTTTGTCCTGGGGATTGTCCGAACACCCCACCATCAGCGACAGGCACACAACAGCATAGAGAATACTTTTTATCAGGATTTGATATCTATTTGAAACCACTTGAGAAGTCTCCGTAAAATATGGCCAACTGAATACTATATCATAGCCCGAAAGAGGGCTTTTTGTCAAGACTTTTCGCCGCAAACAGCCCATTTTATGATAAATCAGGCAAACCAGAGGTCCCAATCGCCTACTCTTAAGAAAAAAGTATACTTTAGCCAACTGTGAAATTCGCTTGTCATTCCCGCGAAAGCGCCGAATCCAGAATAAAACGGCCTCCGCCGAAGGCGGTTTCATGCTTTTCGGCACATGGCTAAAATTTTAGTATCGTCCCAAAGTTAGGGGATAGACTGGATTAGCCGGCTCTGTTCTTTCTGCTGGTAGCCTGAAAGCGAAAAACGCAACTCTAAGAAGTATTAGTACGATATGAAAAGTTTGTTTTTCTTCTCTTGAATCGATATGCCCTCTCGTGGTACAATCCTTTCTGGGAGTAGAAATCGAATTTTCTGTCAGAAGAAAGAAGAGGTGGGCATGTATATGAGACTGATTTGTGTATTTTCTTTCATTCTGCCAATAGCGGCGTGCGGATCGGATCAGGCGTTTGTCTTTCCGGGAGCGCAAGGGTTCGGGGTCCACGCGCTGGCAGGGCGCGGCGGAAAGGTAATTAAGGTCACGAATCTAAACTCGCAAGGCCCCGGCTCATTCAGGGCGGCTCTTGAGCAGCAAGGGGCGCGCATCGTTGTTTTCGAGGTGGGAGGCGTCATCAATCTGGCAAAGAACAATTTGCTCGTCAAAGAACCTTTCCTGACCGTTGCGGGGCAAACGGCGCCCTCTCCCGGGATTACCGTGATCCGGGGCGGTATGGATATTGCGACCCATGACGTGCTCATCCAGCACATCCGCATCCGTCCCGGCGATGCCGAACAGCCAAGAAGGAGCGGATGGGAACCCGACGGCATCGCAACAGATGCAGCTTACAATATCGTCATCGACCATTGCTCGTTAACATGGGCGGTGGACGAGAATTTGAGTGCTTCGGGACCGCGACTGGAAGGACCCGCCGCCACTTCGCACGACATTACTTTCAGCAATTGCATCATCGCAGAAGGCCTGGACAATTCCTCACACGCCAAAGGACCACATTCCAAAGGCTCGCTGATCCATGACTGCTGCACAAACATCGCCGTGATCGGAAACCTCTATGCCCACAACCTCCTGCGCAATCCCTGGTTTAAGGCGCACACGACGGGCGTCATCGTGAACAATCTAATCTACAATCCCGGATTTCGCGCCATTCAGGTTCGATACAGCGAAGGCGAGTGGAGAGAATCGAAAACACTAAAACCCGAAAACGCACGGGTGAGCATCGTCGGTAATGTCCTGGTCCACGGTGCCAATACTTACAAGACCACACCCCTCGTGGGAGGGGCAAAAGGCCAACCAAAGACCAACGGGCAGGGAGACCTGTACTTAGAGGACAACATCGCAAAGCTGCGTTCAGGAGAAGATGCCGACATCTTTGTCGAGCCCTATCGTATCCTCGACGAAAAGCCTGTCTGGCCGGAGCGACTAACGGCACTGCCGGCGTCGAAGACCGCCGAACACGTCCTGCAAAACGCCGGCGCACGCCCGAAGGATCGGGACGCCATCGACCGGCGCATCGTCGACAGCTTCCGCAAGAGAACGGGAAAGATTATCGACAGCCAAACCGAAGTCGGAGGATATCCCAAGATGACACCGACGACGCGAAAGTTGAAGGTTCCCAAAAAGAACATCGACGAATGGCTCGCCGCGCTCGCCTCCGATCTCGAGTAGACGCATCTTTGCCAAACGGAATACCGCATAAGGAGAACTAATTGATGAAAAGGTATTTTATAATCTGGAAGCATTGGAGACAGTCTCGACTCATGGAATGTAGCTCCACAGATCGCTCCGGGAATATCCTACCCAACCGTTTACAGCATATACGATAACCAGGAATTGATTTACTATCGCACAGACGGCCACCCAAGCTCCTGGAC
This sequence comes from Planctomycetota bacterium, assembly GCA_021160785.1. GTDB lineage: Bacteria > Planctomycetota > Phycisphaerae > Sedimentisphaerales > Anaerohalosphaeraceae > B28-G16. The sequence continues at coordinate 4,361 of JAGHBX010000325.1, forward strand.
ATACCGCATTTCGGATGACAATGGCAAGTCGTGGACCGGTCCCAAAAACGATGTGACCGATTTGGATATCAACGGCGCATTTGAGTGGTCGTCATACCACTCCAAATTGGTAAGCAAAGACGGCAGATTTCTCCATGTGGCTTTTGTAGCTTACGACGACAACAAAGCCAACGACCCGGCCAGGTTCTACAACCCGCGATACAAACAGGCCGCCAATATGAAGTACAACCTTTACTACATAAAAATCAATCTGCAGACAGAGGAAGTGGTCAACGCCGACGGCGAAACCCTCCGGACGCCCATTGATCTTGCCCTTGCCAATTCCAAATGCATGATTTGGGATACAAAATGGCGCGGCGCCGGCGTACCTCCAACAATATTACTCGATGAAAATGACAAACCCTGTTTTATCCATGTGATTTCAGAAGAAACACTCCAGGACCATCGGTATTATTACGTTAGACGCGAAAATGGACAAGCATGGCGGAGGAACTATTGAAGAATGGATTTCTTCCGACAACGGAAACTCGTGGTCGTTTCACCGGGACCTGACGCCCGACACATCAAAATATCCAGGATGGAGATTCAATAACATTCAGCCGGTCACAAAATCCGATGGAAGCAACGCCGACAACATGCTGCTCTTTTACGGCTGGCTCGATTTGAATGCACCCGAAGCCGAAGCGTTCCTGCTGCACAGTGATACAGCCTGGTATGATATGGATATCGGCAACACAGGTCTTGGGCGGCGGAGCCGACCATGAACCGGATGAGTACGCCGACCTGTTCTACTTATCCGCATACAAACGGTAATTCGTAGTCGCCGGCAGTATATAGTATCAGGGGCTCTCGCCGAAAATGCTAAACGGAGTGGCCAGACCGGGCAGATGTGTTGTCACTATGCGGGGCTCGTCAACGCTGCCCTGTACCTTGACCTTTATCACAGCGGCACCGAGACCCCGAGCCAATGTTTCCAGAAAGGAGGGTCGCGAAGTCACAACACTGCCGTACGAAGTGAACTCCAGATCGAGAGCGTTGTTTTGCATATCGATGCGGCCTTTACCTAACAGAACAGTGGACTCGCCGGACATATATACATCCTGCAGCACAAGGTCGCTCCCCTTGACAAAGGCATCCACCGACATCTCGCTGAAGATGTAGTCGGTAGGGTTGTTCAACTGCATCGCGGCGAGAATCTTGCCCAGAAAAGATCTCCTGGCCAACTGCATATCCCGTACGCCGATGCTGAGTCGGCCCTTTTGGGAATTCGCCCTGTCCGTTCCGCCCTGAAGATTAAGACTGCCGCTGAGGCGTCCTTTGGCGGCAATGGGCATCGGGCCTTCCTGGGCGGTCCTGCCGGCGTTCATCAGATTGCCGAACTCGATACCATCGAAAACCGTCGCTATATAATAGCACATCTGGCCGCTTTCCTGTTGGATTATCTCGGCGTCGCCTGAAATCCTCCCCCCGCATAATCGAGCACCGAAGTCGCGACTGACGAATGTTTTGTCTTCGGGTTCATAGACGATCGCGGCCTGGATATCCGTCAGTGTTCGGGCTTTGATCGTTAACCCGGAGGCGGACAGATCGGCGCTGCCGGCAAGCAGCCCCTCGTTTGTCATGTATGACCCCTCAAAGTCCAGGACACCGTCCATTCCGCTGAAACGGCCTATGCCGCCGAGTTCGCAGTCGACAAGAATCATTTTTCCGGCAAGGTCAATCTGTGTGCGATCCTTAGTGTCCGTGGAGAACTGCGCCTCGTCGATAGTCAGGTCAACGACGCCGGTCGGTGAAAAGCTCTCGTAAGCTTTGCCGGCGTCCTGCGGTAGTACTTTGGCGAGATGTTCATCCAGCGCAATGTTTGGAATGCGTAAATTCTTCAGCCGGACGTTTGCCGTTGTTATTTCGATTCTACCGGTAACGTTTTCGACGGGGAGGGGCAACTGCGCAAGATGAAAGCTGTTGCCCAGGCACTCGATCTCCAGCCGAAACTCCGGGCAATCGGGCTTTTGCGAATCGATGTTGATATCGCCTGCGATGTTGATCCTGCCTCGGGGTTTTAGCTTAGTCGCCGCCTCGGCGGCCTTTGGGGGCAGCTTGCTCAGCCACTCGTCGTCGAGTTGGAGTTGGTCGGCTCGTATCGCCAGACAGTACCCCGGTTTGGCAACGCGTTCGGTCGCAGGGTAGATATGTCCGCTGACGGCGATTTGCCCCGACCCGTTGCGGGCCGTCATCTTCTTGATCACAATCACGTCGGCCGTCAACTCCGCGTCGACATCGACGTCCGTCAGCGGCAAAGGAAAACCGCGATACATCATCGACGCATCGCGGATGCGCACCTTTGCAATGTACTCGACGGATCTTCTGCCGAGCTCGTTGGGAAAGACGGTGATTACCGAATGAGTGATTGCATCCATCTCGAAATGCTCATAGAAACGCCTTTGTTTTTCCGGAAGCGCAGCACGCAGTGTTGCATCGATGGGAACGGAATTTGCGTCGATGACCATATTGAAACGAGGGCTGTCGGACGTGATCCCGACGACACTGCCGTTGAGCGTGATAAGGCGATCGTCGCCTTCGTATCGCGACACGATATTCTTGAGCGTCACCTGCTCGCCGTCTACGATCACCCTGCCGGTAAGGTTCTCCAGGGGATACGGGAAATGTTCGTACAGCGCGCCGGCGCCGTCAAGATCGACTACAAGTTTCTCTTCGACCGGACCGCCGGGTTTGCAGCCGAAGCGAAAATCAATCTTTGCGTTTCCGGTCGGAGAAAATGTTTCCCACAGGACCTTCTGCTGGGCATCCAGCGCTTCATAAAGCGTCTCGTCGAGGTGCATGTTATCACTGAATACGCGAACATCGTGCCCCCACTCGTCATCGGCCATGAAGGCTTTGCCGCTGATGACCAACTTCACATCACCGTGACTGCATCGCAGATTCTCAAAAACGATATCATTTGCCTCGGTTGATTGAGGCAGCTTGAGCGTGCCTGTCAGGTGTTTGAGCGGATAGGGAAAATCCGTGCAGCAAACCGAGATATCCTCGAGGTAAATATCGCCCGTCCAGGTGCTGTGGGAAATGTCGGAGGCCTTGCCGCTTACCCGAACGTCCAGGCCCCCCATGCCCTCAGGGCAGTACCTTGCAAAAAACTTGCCGAGGCCCGGTCCCAACAACTCCAGCACGTCCTTGCTGTAAACCAGGGCGTCATTTTTCGGCTCGGACGAGAGAAGCCAGTTGTCAAGGTCGATTCGAAGCGAGTACTCGGCCTGGTCCTTGTAGTTGTTTATGACACCCTCTATGCTGCCGCGGCCGGCGGCGCCCGTTCGCCAGTGGAGTTCCTTGCAAACGATTTGCTGCCGATCGTATTCCACTTCAGCGGTCAGGTCTTCTATGCTCCATATATTTCCAAGAAAGGACGTCTTACCCATTACGATACGTCCCTGGTTGATCACGACGCTTCCGGTCGGTCCGGTGCGCACTACGCCTCGAAGGTAGCTGCCCTCATACGCCAGTTTGCTGTTGACCCTGATATAGAACCCATACGCCCCCCGCACATCGGGGACCGAGGCGAAACTTGCCTCAATGCCGACAACGAGACGGGGCGTGGTCTCATTGTCCTTGATCGTGTAAAGGTGGACCTCACTGTCTTTCAGGACAATCAAAGGCAGTTTGGCGCCTGCCCGTGCGAGTTGGGCAACATTCAGATCGCCCATGTTCCACTGCCGGATGTCCCGGTCATATCGTGCGTTTATATGTACACCTGTCAGTACGATCTGCTTGAAACGCGGTCGAAACATCAGCATGCTGAGAAGCGAAAACTTCGTTTCGACCCTTCCGGCAGTCAGCATTTGCCTGTCGAGATCCTCCAGCGGCGGTCCGATGCGAAGGTCATTAATCACGGCGGTGCCGACGCCTTTGAATTGGACCGTTCCCATGGAACCGCTTTCGCCGGCGAGCAGCTTCAGACGCCGCAGTGCCGCCGGGCGCAATATACGTATTCCGATCTGGCCGTAAAGTATCCTGCCCACCAGCAGGATGATACACACCCACAGGATCCGGCGCACGAATTTGTGCCGGATGCCGAACCGTTGTCGTGTTTTACCGCGTGGCTTGGGCATAAATGCATTATGATTTTCAACACGAAAATGTATTACCCTAAAGGGCCTGTTGCCCAAATACTAAGCACTAAATCCGAAATACTAAACAAGCACGAAATACCAAAAATCAAATTTCCAAACAGGTCTGATCGCGCCAAAATGAGGTTTTTGATTTTGGTCATTAGAGTTTTGAATTTGTTTAGAATTTAGATATTAGGATTTCGGATTTGAGCAACGCTCCCTAAAGGGTATTCGCCGGTCAAATCGCCTTATCGGCAATATCGCGCCGGCAATACGCTCCTTCAAAATCTATCACATCCACCGCCCGGTAGGCAGCGGCCTTGGCCTCGGCGATGGTCGCCCCCAGCGCCGTTACGCCCAGGACACGTCCGCCGGCGGTCAGAACCTGCCCGTCCTTTTCAGCGGTCCCCGCGTGGAAGACCATTACGTCATCCATCGCCGCGGCGGTATCGAGCCCGGATATGGCTTTTCCTTTTTCGTAATCGCCCGGATAGCCGCCCGACGCCAGCACCACACAAACCGCGGGCCTCGGGTCCCATTCCAACGTGATCTCACCGAGCCGGCCCTCGCAGACCGCTAACATGACCTCCAGCAGGTCGGTCTTAAGACGCATGAGTATGGGCTGGGTCTCCGGGTCGCCGAAGCGAACATTAAACTCCAGCACACGCGGCCCCCCCTGCGTCATCATCAAACCGGCGTACAACACGCCGCGGTAGGGGGTCCCGTTTCGGTTCATCCCGTCCACCGTGGGAACGAGCACCTCCTTGACGATTTGACTCATCAACTGCTCGGTCACTATGGGTGCGGGGCAGTAGGCGCCCATCCCGCCCGTGTTCGGGCCGGTATCGCCATCGCCGATCGGCTTGTGGTCCTGCGAAGATTCCATCACGTAGATGCTCCGCCCGTCGACAAACGCCAGGATCGACGCCTCCTGCCCCAGCAGCTTGTCCTCGACGATGAGGACATTGCCCGCCTCGCCGAATATGCGGCCCTGCATGATCCGCTCGGCGGCTAAAATTCCATCGGCGGGGTCGTCGCAGACGAATACGCCCTTGCCCGCGGCAAGGCCCGCCGCCTTGACTACGACCGACTCGTCGCGGCTGGCGATATACGCCTTGGCGTCGGCGAACGTTTCAAACGCCCTGCTCTCGGCGGTCGGGATGGAGTTGGCCCGCATGATCTGCTTGGCGAATGCCTTGTCCGCCTCGAGTTGTGCGGCGCCTGCGCACGGTCCGAACGCCTTAATCCCCGCCTGCTCGAACGCATCGACGATACCGGCGGCTAAGGGGTCCTCAGGCCCGATAACCGCAAGGGCAATATCGTTTGATTTGGCAAACTCGACCAACCCTTCGACGTCACCCGAGCCAATATCCACATTCGTACCGCACTGGGCGGTCCCCGGATTGCCAGGTGCGATATAAAGCCGCCCCAATTCCTTCGACTGACCAAGCCGCCACGCTATGGCATGCTCGCGCCCTCCGCTTCCAACTAATAAGACATTCATAACGATCCCTCATATGTAGTTTAGAGTTCGTAGTTTCCCGGCACGCCGGGAAACTACGAACTATATACCAGAACGCCCGATTTTGCTCAAGTATTCTTTCTGCACCAAAAAAAAGACCGCATAGACGTCCCATAACCGGCTTTTTGAAAAAGTCGCCGCAAAGATGAGCCGATTAAAAACTGATGAGAAAAAAAGCTTTCACGCTCGTTGAATTATTAATCGTGATTTCCATACTCGGAATCATGGCCGCAATCGTACTGCCCACATTCCAGGGCCACCTCCAGAAAACAAGAGAGGTCGCCGCAAAAGACAACCTAAGGATACTAAGAACCGCAATAGAACGATACAAAGTAGATCACAATTCGGTATGTCCCGGATACATAGATGGCCTTCCTATCGCTGACTTTCTGATTTCCTCTCAGTTAACCAGTTGGAGCGCCATAAATGGGGACTACGCAGCTGCGAAGGCCGGAATCTACGTTATAGCGCCCTACTTAAGTGAAATGCCGGAGAATCCTTTTAATCAAAAAAGCACATTGACACTTGTTGACACGCCAACGTTTCCCGATCCGGCATCAGAGACAACCGGATGGTACTATAAACCCTCGACAGGAGAAATCCGGATAAACACAGACGGACTTGACAGCGACGGAATGTCTTTCGCCGATTACTGACATCACAATTTCTTGAACACCAACGTCCCCTTGGATCGTTCATCCTCGCCGGTTACTGTTTTTATAGAC
>JAGHBX010000278.1 GCA_021160785.1 Planctomycetota bacterium
ATATTATTGCATCCAATTCGCCAGGATCTATAGCTACCCTAGTTGATGTTTTCGGCACACCCACCGTGATATCCATATCTTCAATTTCTTTCTTAACAAACGTAAGGCAGCTTCCCACGCGGTCTTCCAAAATGCTATCACGTTTTCTTCGACGAAATGAACGACTTGCAAGCGGAGCAAAGGTGTCGGCCAGTTGTTCCAAAGAGGCTATCGCATTTTCCGCTCTCTCTATTTTTGCTAAAAGGTTTGGATCACTGTTCTCATCAGTGTTTTTTGCGATATACCGCACAACATTACCAAAAATTGTTGTACGGTTCCTTACTTCATGAACTAACATTTGTGCTATAGTACCAACGGTGGCAAGGCGGCTATAATAAACGAAACGTTTTTTAATCGCGTTTCTTACCGTATTTAATTTTTTATTGAAATCCTGTAAAAGTGGTATTGCGTCCGCTGTCGGTGCTCCTTCTTCCGCAATCGCAACCATTTCGGCAAGCATATCTTCTGCTGTTAAATCTTCAAACAAATCAGTGAGACTCTCTTCGTCTGTTAGTTTGATACGGTCTTTATCTCTTTCATTTTCCAGCAGGTATACAATTGCTTTCAAGATTCCTTGAAAAGCAACAGTAGCGTTACTCGCCATTAAACCCTCTCTGTCACTCTTATCCTTGATATATGGATTATTTTCTGCCGTTATTGAGACGTATCCCACAATCTGGCTTGTGCTGAGGCGCGTACCTACTTTGCTGATTCTGCGAAGGTCTAATCCCAACCAATCCCGAGAATCCTCGGATTTGGGTAGCACTAGAATACCATCACGATAAACGGATATGCCTTTATGTGTTTTTATTGCTTGGCGGATATGGGATTTGGTTTCATCAAAAAATTTGGCAATCTCCTCCGTATCCCCGGATGCAATATCCCAAGCTCTAATTTCAAAATCAAATGAACCGCATTCGGGCTCAAGATTTTTATACCTTCCAAGATCTTCGTTGGTTTTTACTATTTGATCCCATGTTAGTGTTAAACTTGATGTACGAGGCTCCTTTTTGCCTGGCGGAATTGGTGAAAACTCGTATTTGCAGCGTACAGTCCCGTCTTTATCTACATGTCCTCGGATAGCATACTTTGGTTTTGAAAGGAACTCCGGCGCTGATATTTCGAGCTCTTCCAGCCCACCCTGTAGTATGTGGGTTTTAAGGAAGATTTTAAAATCATCCGTTGATGCGAAGGGTGAAATCAGCCTACTCAAATTATCTCTAAGCTCGGAAATTTTATCCTCATCCCATTCTGTTTTTAAGTCAAATATCCTCAAAAGTGTGCCGGTTTTCGCAAAAGGGATATCATTATCAACTTGATGAATATCAACAAAACAGGATTCGACGTTCTCATGTGAAGATAAATTGGACCAATTAACAATCACATCCCAGCAGGGTCCCATTGAAGCTTTGGTTATCATTTCCAATCTATTACCAAGTCTTGCGGCTGAAAGCCTGCCGAGTCCCTTTTCACCGGATGTTCTTCTGGTATGTTTCCCTTTTTGGGACACCGGATTTTGAACTCGGTAAGGAGTTGCGACCATGCACCAAACATTCTCAATGGTAGCGTAATCCATGCCACAACCATTGTCTTCAATTTCAATATAGGAACCTTTCTCCTCGTCCTTGCAAAAACGAACATCTACCCGCGTAGCGTAAGCATCATAGGAATTCTTAACAAGCTCGATTATTGCAACAACATCATTGGTTATGAGGTCTGCACCAAGTGCTGCAAAAACTCGCGGGTGCAAACGAAACTGAAGTCTATCTTTTATCTTTTTTGATTGAGCCATAGTTAATTATAAGGTCATTGAATTTTATTTATTAACATTACTATCGTTTATGTATGATTTATAAGCCCAAAAGACACAAATTTCGAGTTTTTCTTGAAACTGCCAATACTTTGCCGCTAACTTCGCCACATTCCAGTTTATTTCGGTCTCTTGGAAAGAATAAACCTAATACTTTCAAACGTCAAGAATTACTTTGCCAAAGCAGCAAGAATGCATTTCAATGATGGATACCCTGGACTGATTAGGAATAATATCATAAAATCGTTGGTGTTTTATGCTCCGTGGCGACGGCAACATTTATTTCACGCGAGGCGACTGTCCTATTACTGTCCTATTTTTTGAGTCACGGATAATCGAAAACCGTGGATGCACGGTAACTTATCGTAACGCCTAATTCCTTGAATAAAAAAGACTTGCGTTGTAAACCCGTTCAGGCTAATATGTAACAGAGAGAGCGGGTTCGAATCCCGCCCTCTCCGTTAATTTCCTTTCACCGTGCGAACTCATAACCGGTTTTGAGCTTATTGCCGCTCAAACCCGGATTTAGTAGGTAACTCCGGGTTCAGGGCATACTGTTTACAATACACATCGTATCTTCGGCTTTGGGCCGGCAGGAAGTCGGAATTGGTTTGCGGGGCAAAGATGGGGTTTTGGGAGGAGGCTGTCGGTCCGAATTGAGAAAAAATCCTGTTTTTTGTCAACCGTTGATTTAGTGTGGGTGTTTATAAGCATAAAGACGGGGCAAATCGTTTAAATGAAAAAATCAGACGAAAGCTTGATGGAAGCACACCGCCGCGGCAATCCGGCGGCATTTGCGGAAATTGTACGCCGATACGGAGAGCTTGTGTTGGGATATTTGATACATATGTGCGGCAATCGCGAACAGGCCGAGGATTTTTTTCAGGAAACTTTCCGGCGTGTACACGAAAAGGCGCACACGTTTACCGGTTCGGGCTTCAGGCCCTGGCTGTTGACCATCGCGACGCATACCGCTTTGAACGGTTTGCGCAAAAACAGGCGAGGCAGGTTTGTCTCGCTGGATCAGGGCATTGGTTGTACCGACGGCAACTGTGAGAAATCCGGAACTATACAGGTTGCCGACGATTCACCCGGCCCGTCGGAGGATGCGTCACTTGCCGAGCAGAAGGAGCAAGTGCGTGGTGCGATAGATTCTTTGCCGACCAGACAGCGGGCGACGCTTGTCCTGGCTTATTATCAGCAGTTAAGTTATCCGGAGGTCGCCGACGTAATGGGCTGCTCGGTTGGTACGGTGAAAACGCAGATATACCGCGCGGTTAGAACACTCGCGGACAAACTGCCCGATTGGGGCGGAGAGCTGAAATGAAGGGTCATCTTGCAGAAAAAGACATAATAGAATACGAGTTCGACCTTGTCGACGAGAAACGCACCAAGCAAATACGCCATCATTTAGAGACCTGCGGCCAGTGTCGCGAGATGGCCGAAAAACTAAAACGCCGGTTCGCATCTCTGGATTTGTTGCGTGAGGAATTCGGAGTTCGGGATGAACTTATCAGTAAAACCGTGGCGCAGGTGAGGAAAACCGGCGAATCGAGGAAATTTCTTTTGAGAAAGCCGACGTGGCTCGCAGCGGCGGCCGCGGTTTTGCTGGTGGGATTTATGCTGCTGGTGGCTGATTTCGCGAGAGATAAAAGCTCGGGCCGTCAAGTCGCCAAAGACACAAGCTCCACAGTCGAAAACGAACTCGCTGAGCCGTCGAGCAGAAATGCCGAAGAGGCCTCGTCGGACAACAAAACCCCGGTAAAGGCTCTGGCAACTACACGGGCAGTCAGGAAACCGGCAGCGGAAAGGCTGGGGCATTCAGCAGCGGATATGGCTTTGCAGGCCCAAACGCGAGAAAAGCCGCCTTTTGCTCCGGCCAGTGCCATCGAATTGGTTACATTGCCTCGACGAGATAATGTTCAGATAACGATATATAACTCCGCCGATCTGACGCTGGTGCGGGAAAGGCGGGAGCTGACGCTGAAAAAGGGATGGAACTGGCTTCAATTTATGTGGGCAAATACCCTGATCGATCCGACTTCGCTCAGCCTTGAACCATTGCAGCAGGCTGACAGTATCGATGTTCAGCAGTTGGTGTTCCCGGCCAGACTCAAGGATATCGGCAGGTGGCTGATCTATTCGCAAATCGAGGGACGTGTGCCGTTTGAAGTAACATACTTTACCAGCGGTCTTGGCTGGCGGGCATTTTATATGGGCACACTCAGCGAGGACGAAAAGAAGATGCGCCTCGAGGGATATGTGCGGGTCAACAATAGCAGCGGCGAAGATTACGCCGATGCCCAGACCCGGCTCATCGTCGGAAAAGTTCACCAGCTCGACAGAATAGCCGACCTTGCCAAACGCCAGTACCCTTATGACAGGCCGGGGCAAATTAAGCATGATAAGAAACGGGGCTTGGGAGCAACGAATGCTCGAGTAATAAACTACTCTTTACCAAGTGATTCCAAACTTTTTTCCCGCGCCAGGCCCCTACGCCCCAAAGATATTCGCAAGGAAAGTTTGAGTGAGTACTTCCTCTATACCATCGAGGGTACCGAGACCATACCGGATAAGTGGGGTAAACGGCTGATGAGCTTTGATGTTAACGATATTGAAGTTACGAGCCTGTACAAATACGACGAACAGCGCTGGGGCAAACAGACAGTACGATTCATTTCATTTGCCAATGATAAAGACCACAACCTCGGCGACACACCAATTCCAAACGGGAATGTGCGGATATACAGCCAGGCAGATACAGATGGACAGTTGTCCTATGTAGGTGGAACAGGTGTTAAATATATTCCCGTGGATGAAGATGTAGAGTTGAATCTTGGTTCGGCACGACTGGTTTCAGTAGAGCCTGTACTGATGAACTTTGAGACTGGCAATTACGTTTTTGATAACAAAAGAAATGTTGCCGGCTTCGATGAGATACGGAAATGGAAAGTGATTGTCACCAACAGCCGTAAACTGCCGGTGGAGATAGAAATAACTCGAGGATTCGGCACTTCGTACTGGAACCTGGAGTATCGCGGCGAGAATGTTTCATATAAAAAGTATGATGCTGCGCACGGGCGTTTCAAGACCGCCCTGGCGCCGCAAAGTAAGCGAACTTTCACATATACGGTAACCACCTATCACGGCAGACGAGAAGAACAGGCTAATCAATAACAGGAGTATAATAATATGAAACCATATTTTATTTTTAGTGTGATTGTATTGGGGATAATTACGGATGCATCGTCATTAGCGACAGCATCATCCCCTGCAGAAGGAAAATCTTGCCTTGTTGGGCCTGACAGAGCAAAGTTACTTCAGGACAAGGGCTATCCTACCAGAACGTCGAAACAGATAATAAAAGCGACCAAAAGCGAAAGTTACTTTGTTCGATTTATCGCATTAGAACTACTTACACAGCGAATAGCAGATAAGGCTATACCGACTTTAAGAAAGGCCTTAAGCGACCCAAAGGGAAGAGTTCGTTGGACCGCTGCACATCTGCTAGGTACACTGGGTGATAAGAGTGGTCTTAAACAAATGAGACAAGACCTTAAGGAGTTAGCACCAAATGATGGTGCACCATTTTCACCGGATCCTAATCTATCAGCCGAAGAGAACAATGAACTGGAAATGAAAAGGAATTACCAATTAGAAGATGCTCTTGAAGTTGCAAAAGTATTAGCAGAACTTGGTGATTTCAGTGGATATAATTTAGCTGCAAAAATGGCGATAGAAGGACCTTTGTCTGGCCAAAGGTGGCGAGCGATATCTGTACTGGTCAAAATGGCAAAAACTGATGGAGCTGAATTACAAGCAAAGGGACTATATCCCGTATTTCTCTTGAAAACATCCGCCCAAAGTGAGCAACATGAAGGGGTATTTAATATACTTACCAATCTTGTCCAAAAAGAACTGGACGACGATACCGCGATAGAAATCTTAGAGATTGCAAAAAATTCTCCGAATCAATCAGAAAAAGCTCGCCGTATAGCACAGATGCAGCTTGATACAGTCAAGGCACGAAATAAACTTGGCGAAAGTAGAAAATAACAGAATGAAAAACGTAAATATTTTAGGAGCATGAATTATGAACAGCAAAAGAAACACACTTATTGTCATTGGATTATTGCTTATCAGCAGCACAACTGCACGGGCCAGGATCAAGTTAGTTGCCTTACCCGAGCGTGCAGCGACGGTGATCCGGCTGGACAATCCCAGCGCCACACTGATCGAAGAAGAACGGGTACTGACTCTGCAAGAAGGGCTTAACAAGGTTGATTTTTCCTGGAATGGAGTCAGCATCGACGCCGACTCTATCCGGCTGGCTGTGCTGGATCATCCCGACAGCGTCAGGCTTCTTAATGTCAGCTACCCGCCCAATGAAGCTGCGCTGGTGTGGCAGATAAGCAGCAACGGTGATTATGCCGAGACGGTGCGAATCAGCTATCTTCTCAGGAATATCGACAGACTCATCACTTACAAGGCCATCGCGGACAAGCCTGAAACCGCCGTCGACCTGAAAAGCTACCTGGTGCTGCGAAACTTCTCAGGTGAGGACTTTGACCAGGCAAAGGTGCTGCTGGATTACGGCGAGGCGTTCGAACAGGGCATTAAACACGAAGAGACTAAGCGGATGCTGCTGCTCAAGGCGGATTCGGTTCCCATAGAGAAGGTATGGACATTCGATGCCGCCAAGCTGCCCTGGGACCCCGAGAAACTGGAAAATAAAAACGTAGGCATACCGG
>JAGHBX010000562.1 GCA_021160785.1 Planctomycetota bacterium
ATTTTTGTCTGTTGGAAATATGAGTTCTTTCGGTCAAACCGGTCCAGCATGCAACGGAGTCCGCGTTTTTGAATCGATGGAAATCCCCGAATTCGGCCATAATGATAAATCCAAGTACTGTACTGATGCCTTTGGGGCTGGTAATGATTGTGAGTCTGTTATTGAGGTGTTCGTTAGCCTTGATAATCAGTCTGACTTCTCTGAGGATAGCGTCTCTCTGTCGTTCACGCTAATAGAATTGCTGGTTGTTATTGCGATTATTGCCCTGCTTTTATCTATCCTGCTGCCGAGCTTGAATTTAGCAAAAGCCAAGGCCATGGAAATTTTTTCCATAGCGAATATGCGTGGGTTGCAAGCTTCGTGGCTTTTGTATGCTAATAACAACGACGATAAAATTGTCGGCGGCAATGTAGGTTATGATACCTCTAGTATACGACCGTATCACTGGGTTCAGCCGTTTTTACCCAGTACAGGCTTGAGCGACCATGAAGCTGAACTTGCCGGGATCAGAAAAGGTGCGTTATGGACTTATGTTGAAAATGAAAAAGCCTATCATAGCCCGGCAGACCGTCAATGGATCAAAGCTAAAGCAACTGCCTATAACATGTTAATGAGCCCATATCGCAGCTATGCAATCTCAGATGCGATGAATGGCGGCGTTTGGGCTAAACCGGAAGACGGTCTTTGCTATACTAAAACAAACCAAATCCGGACTCCGGCCATGCGGTTCGTATTTGTTGAAGAAGAGGAATTCACCGACGGCGGAAACTGGGGGTCCTGGGTACTTCCAACTCCAGATCCATCATACATGAGTAATCCATACTGGAATGATCCGGTCGCTGTCTGGTATGGGGGCACAGCAACAGCTCTGAGTTTTGCAGACGGTCATGCAGAAAAACATCTCTGGGCCGAAAAAAGTACAAGGGATATGGAAAATGATCAGAGTTGGCGACAGTATCCAGACCCAGGTGAAGAAGGGATAGATCTCAAGTTTATGATGAGAGCTTTCCATCATAATTATTTAAGGTGAGGTTTAAGGTGTTAGGGACACTATAGTTAGTGTTAGGTGTCTGGTATGGGAGTCTCGATGCAGATGAAGTTTTAGCATTGTACAATGAAGGCAAAGGCCACGCTTAACCACTATTCTAAATTTGGAGAGCCCGATGGGTGAAAGATGCAAGGATGCTCTTTGACTCGCTTTTGACCGAAAAGGGTGAAACAACATAAAAGTTTGCCGTGGGGCTCAAGGATCGGGTGGAAATGATTTACGAGGTGCACAGATGAAAAGGTATATCAAAGTTATTGTGTTCTTGTCCTTTATGTTAAACTTCCAGAAGGTCGGCGCCTACGAGCTACAGCCGACGTTTACACCGGCCGATGCGTTTTATGGCGATTGTGTCGGCGTTATGCAAATTGGCGACGTTGAATGTGCCTCGCGTGCGATGGTAAGGCTGTGACTGTTTAGTAAAAAGGGTTCTATCATGGAAGATTTGAAAGTCGAAGGTTTACGTCAAAACGGCAGCATTGGTTATCTGGTCATGGTTTCAGCGGCAGCGGCTATAGGCGGGCTGTTGTTCGGCTATGATACGGGAGTTATTAACGGGTCGCTGGATTTTGTGGTAAGCAAATTCGACCTCAGTGCAAATATGAAGGGCTGGGCGGCATCGAGTGCCTTGCTTGCGTGTATTCCGGGCGCATTGTTTGCCGGAGCTTTGAGCGACAGACTTGGCCGTAAAAAGGTGCTGATCTTTGCAGCGGCGGCGTTTTTGATCTCTGCGATCGGAACGGCGTTTCCACGCAATGTCACGGAGTTTATCATATTTCGCGTGATCGGTGGGTTGGGAGTAGGAGCTGCATCGATGACGTCGCCGATGTATATTGCTGAGATATCGCCTGCGAGGATACGCGGCAGGATGGTTTCTATTAATCAGTTCGCAATCGTTACTGGTATGCTGGTGGTTTATTTTGTGAACTATTTTATCGGTGGCTTTCATGATGAGGCGTGGAATACAGACTTTGGCTGGCGATGGATGTTCGGTTCGGAGTCTTTTCCGGCGGCCATTTTGCTTTTTCTGATGTTTTTTGTTCCGGAAACGCCGAGGTGGCTTGCCAAGCAGGGCAGACATGCTGAAGCCCTCAAGATACTCGCCCATGTTGATGGTGCAGAATACGCAAAACGCGAACTTGCCGACATCGAGACTACGGTTTCGCATGAGAGCGGATCGCTGAATCAGTTGTTCCGTCCGGGGATGCGGGTTGTATTGGTTATTGGCATTGTGTTGGCAGTCCTGCAGCAGGTTACGGGCATTAACGTGTTCCTGTATTTCGGGAGTGAAATTTTCAAGGATCTTGGCGGTGAGAAGGTGGACGCGGCATTATTACAGCAGGTTTTAGTTGGTGCCGTCAACCTGATATTTACCATTATCGCGATCTGGACGGTTGATAAGATTGGCCGAAAACCCTTACTTATAATCGGCAGCGCGGGCATGGGCACATCGCTGTTTGCGATGGGACTTGCCGGGATGTATGAAGCGACGGGGATGTGGATACTTATCTTTGTGCTTGGTTATATTGCATGCTTTGCGCTTTCGCTTGGTCCCGTTGTGTGGGTCGTGCTATCCGAAATTTTCCCGACCAAGATTCGCGGCAGGGCGATGGCTTTAGCCACATTCTGCCTGTGGCTGTCAAATTCTATCGTGTCTTATACGTTTGTGATGATGGATGAGAATACGTACCTTATCGAAAAATTCAATCACGGCTTCCCGTTCTTCATCTACGGCGGCTTGTGTGTTGTAACAATACTCTTCGTCTGGCGTTTTGTACCGGAGACCAAGGGCAAATCGCTTGAGGATATCGAAAAAATGTGGGTTAAGAGTTGATATGCGGCTCATGTTAATTAGTCAAGGAAAGAAGTCATGAAAACATTTATAACAGCGTTAACAATTACCATAGCTGCTTGCTTTATTACCGGTTGCTCAACTGAGTATCATGTATCGACAACGGGTTTTGATGTGAATCCGGGCACAAAATCAAAGCCTTTCAAGACTATATCGGCAGCTGCGGTTGTGGCACAGCCTGGCGATACTATTATGGTGCATGAAGGTCTTTACCGCGAACGTATCAACCCGCCTCGCGGTGGTGAGTCTGATAAGAAGCGAATCGTTTACCAGGCGGCTCCGGGTGAGAATGTGACGATCAAAGGTTCCGAGGTCATTACAGGCTGGAAAAAGCTTGAAAACGATACATGGGAAGTTACCCTTCCCAACAGTTTCTTTGGTGATTTTAATCCATACAGCGACTTGATATGGGGCGATTGGTTTGGCGAGTTGGGCCGGAAGCATCACACCGGTGCAGTTTATCTTAATGGCCATTGGCTGGATGAGGCGGCCAAGCTGGATGATGTACTCAAACCAGCGCCGGCTATACCGCTCTGGTTTGCCAAAGTGGATGATCGGAATACCACAATCTATGGCCAGTTTAAAGGCGTTAAGCCTAACGAACAAATAGTGGAAATCAATGTGCGTCAGAGCGTGTTCTATCCGGAGAAGACGGGTCGCAACTACATCACTTTGCGCGGCTTCACACTGGAGCATGCGGCTACTCCCTGGGCACCGCCGACGGCTGAACAGATAGGGCTGGTCGGTACGCATTGGAGCAAAGGTTGGATTATTGAAAACAATGTAATCCGTTACTCGAGATGTGTCGGTGTCGCTTTGGGTAAATATGGCGACGAATGGGACAACAGGGCTGAATCTGCCGAAGGCTATGTTGGGACTATTAATCGCGCCCTGAAGAACGGCTGGAACAAAAAGAACATAGGCAGTCATATCGTTCGCAATAACCATATTTACAATTGTGAACAGGCCGGTATTGTTGGCAGCCTTGGCTGTGCATTCAGCACAATTTACGGGAACACTATCCATGATATCCATGTCCGCAAGCTGTTCAGCGGCGCCGAGATTGCAGGCATCAAGTTCCACGGCGCGGTCGATACCGTCATAAGCGACAACCATATTTACCGCTGCTACCGGGGATACTGGCTGGACTGGATGACGCAGGGCGCACGAGTTACAAGGAATCTGTTACATGACAATGAGGCAGAGGATTTGTTTGTCGAGATGAACCACGGCCCCTTACTGGTGGATCATAACATCTTTCTGTCGCCCATATCAATTATTAGTCGTTCACAAGGCACAGCCTATGCACACAACCTGATCACGGGACTAATTTACCCGAATTCCGTAGGCGTGGGGAATGTTCCCGTTGCTGAGGTAGATCCGCGCATCACTCCCTATCACAAGGCGCATTCGACTGAAATTGCGGGACTGCACAACAATCCGTGCGGTGATGACCGCTGGTACAACAATGTGCTTGTGATGCCTGCTGATTTGGCAAACTACGATTTGGCGCAATTGCCAGTGTGGATGAAGGGCAACGTGTTCCTCAAGGGTGCCAGACCCTCCAGGCATGAAGCAGACGCGCTTGTCAAGCCGGGCTTCGATCCGCTCGTCAAACTTGTTGACAAGACTGACGGTTTTTACCTCGTTTTTGACGAACTCTGGAGCGACGAACAAAAACGCAGTTTGGTGACCTCCGATCTGCTCGGCAGTGCGCACATCTCCAAAGTGCGGTTTGAACAACGGGATGGCTCACCGCTTCGACTTAACACCGATTACCTTGGCAATCAACGCAACGAAGAGAGCCCGGCATCGGGCCCGTTTGAATTACTTGGGGATAATAACAAGACATTCAAAGTTGGGAGATCCGACAACATCATATAAAAGGAGGACATATCATAAATACACTGAGATATGGGGTGGCGGCAATGTTGCTGTGCGTTTTGTCCGGGTATGCGTCGGCAAAGGAATACCATGTTTCCGTAAACGGGATGGACGGCAGCTATGGTTCGGTATCGAAGCCGTTCAAAACAATTTCCGCGGCTGCGGCTGTTGCTCAGCCTGGCGATACGATCACCGTTCACGAGGGAATTTACCGGGAGCAGGTCAGCCCGCCGCGCGGGGGAACGTCCGATGATAACCAAATCGTCTACCAGGCGGCGCCTGGCGAAGCGGTTGAGATCCGTGGTTCCGAGGTTGTGAAAAACTGGACAAAAGAAGCCGGCGGCGTTTGGAAAACGGAAATCCCGAACACTTTGTTCGGTAAGTTCAATCCGTTTGCCGATGAAGTAAAGGGCGACTGGTTTAATCCGAGAGGACCGAAGGCCGGCGTCTATAAAGATGGTGAGTGGTTGGATGACATGAAGGAAAATCCGGGTGGACGCAAGCACCACACCGGCTGTGTCTATCAGGACGGCGAATGGCTGTTTGAAGCGGGAAAAAAAGCGGATCTTTTTGTAGAGGCCGGCCGGTTCGGCGAACAGAAGACCGATAAGGCGTGGTTTGCTGAGGTGGGCGAAAAAACGACCACCGTTTACGCAACCTTTGGCGGGTCGAATCCAAATGAGAGTCTGACGGAAGTCAATGTTCGGCAGACAGTCTTTTATCCACGTAAACCGTTTCTAAACTATATCACCGTTCGCGGGTTCAAGATGCGTCACGCAGCACCGCCGTGGGCACCTCCGACTGCGGAACAGATGGGTTTAATTGGAACGCATTGGAGTAAAGGCTGGATCATAGAAAACAACGAAATCTCGCATTCGATTAATGTCGGTCTGTCGTTGGGTAAATACGGTGACGAATTTGATAACATTGGTGCGTCCAATGAGGCGTATCTCAACGCTATTGACCGCGCGTATTCGAACGGATGGAACAAAGAGACGATTGGAAGTCATATCATCCGGAACAACGAAATTTTCTATTGCGAGCAGGCCGGTATCGTGGGGAGTATGGGTGCATCTTACAGCAAGATCATCGGTAATCATATTCACCACATTTATAGCCAGCGCCGATTCACTGGCGCCGAAATGGCGGCGATTAAATTCCACGCGTCGATCGATATGGTGATTGAAGGCAACTGCATTCATGACGCATTTTTGGCTATTTGGCTCGACTGGATGGCGCAGGGTCCACGCGTAAGCCGAAACCTGCTTTATCGTAACATCTGTCACGATTTGTATTTTGAAGTGAATCACGGACCATATCTCGTTGATAACAACATCTGCCTTTCAGAAACTAATCGTCACCTTTCGCAGGGCGGTGCATTTGTTCATAACTTTTTCGCCTGTAAGTGGGGTAACTGGGCGGATAGTCGCCAAACACCGTATTTTAAAGCCCACACGACGGAGAAGATTGCGGACCACAACCTGAAAGTCGGTGATGACCGTTTCTACAACAATGTATTTATCGGAAATGGCGCAAAAGATTCGCTTATCGTGGTAAATGAACATCCAACCATTCCGTACTATTTCAGTTTTGGGCTGCGCTGCTATGAAAAGCGTCCGCGATTACCGGAAACGGGTGGTAATTTTTATTACCATGGGGCAGAACCTTGCGCGAACGAAAAAGCGGTAGTTGTTGCGGATAATCCGCAAATAAAACTGACCGAAGAAGAGGACGGTGTTTATTTGGAGTACACCGTCAGCCCGAAACAGAAGGAAGGAAAAACAGAGCTTGTGACCACCGAATTGCTCGGGAAAGCGCAAGTGCCCCGGCAGGAGTTCACTCATCCGGACGGAAGCCCGTTGAAGATCGATACCGATTATTTCGGCAAAAAACGGAACCTGAACAACCCGTCATCCGGACCGTTTGAAAATCCCGGAACTGGAAGAGTCACGCTTAAAGTCTGGCCCGTAAAATAGAGAAGACTTGGTCAGGATATCGCTTACTCACCCAGACTTCCAAAATATTTGTAATTTATAGAAAGGTTAATTATGAGTTTCAAAAGAGTTATGCCGGTAGTGGCATTATACATGCTGTTAGGGATCACTTCTGCGGTTTTTGCAGGTCAGGGCAATATAGATGTATATCACGGTAATCCTGAAGGTGATGTCGGTCTTTTGGCTGTAAAGGAACTTGACAGTTACCTTAACAAGATGTTCGTTGACAAAGTAAATCTGAAAGCCAGGGCAGGGTCAGCGGAGATTGTTATTGGAACGGTTAAAGACAATAAACTTATCGCAGAGGCAGTTAAAAGTGGTAAGCTGACCTTGGCAGAAGGTAAAAATGACGATCAGGGCTATGCGATCAAGACGATCGGTAAGGAAATATACGTAGCCGGTAAGACAGAGGTCGGTGTTTTGTATGGTGTGTATGAATTGCTGGAACAGTACGGGGCATTTTTTCAGATAAGCGGCGAGATACTGCCTGAGAAAACTAAGTTTGCCGTCAAGCAGCTTGATATAAGCAATACGCCGGTATTTAAGTACCGGGGACTGATGCCGTGGGATAATTTCCTTTGTGGTATGAGCGGATACAACCTTGAGGATTCGCAGGAGCTTATCACGCGTGCGACAAGGATGAAGTACAACTTCATGAACCTGCACTTCTACCCGGGATATGTGATGTATACCGAAAAATGGGACGGCAAAGAGCTTGCTCCGCAGTGGGCTGCACAGCCAAATGAATTCGCACCGGCAGGTAAGCCCGGTGAAAAGGCCTTCGGTGACATGAAGCTGTTTTGCGTCGACCCGTGGCAGGACAACAAGGACAATCCTCTCAAGCAGGCTCAGGCATGCCAGCAGATGTTCCGCGATGTGATCGATTATGGTCACGGACATGGCTGGGCTTTCGTTGCCGGTTTTGCACTTACCCAGCCAAGGGGCGGCGATTTCACTTATACCGACAAGCCCGGTATTTCATGGCAAGGTGGTATGAATATGCCTGATCCATTGGTAGAGCATAATATCGACCTTCAGGTGGAACGATATCGCAGGCTTACAGAGATATATCCCAACGCCGATTATTACTGGATGTGGCAGAGTGAAGGCGAAGGGGGTATGGGCCGCAACGTAAGTAAGACAGCCGGCCATAAGGAAATGCGTGATAAGTATTCGTACTGGGGCGATGTTAATAGGGCTGGCGACAGAGACTATGCATACATGTTTTTGAAGGTTGCCGAGAAACTCACTAAAGAAGAACGAAGCAAACTATCGACGGGCGGCTGGGATATTCAGCATGTTTTTCCGGGTATACATAAGGATTTTCCAAAGGAGATTATCTTTGCATCGCTGAATAACGCTTACCCGAATGCTGCCGTCAAGGAAGCTGATAATTATCGTGTCGCAGCCGATGGCAGGCGGGCATGGATGATATCGTGGTGGGAATTTGACGGTAACCAGTGGTTCCCGCAATGGCGCACATCATGGCATGAAAAAATGTACAACAAAGCAGTTCAATACGGTGTTGAAGGTGTTTCACAGTTGGGTTGGAAGTTGTCTGGAATTGAGCATCATCCGCGATACCTGGCCGATTTTGCATGGCAGCCTGGACTTAGCGCAAAGGAATTCTACAAAGATTATGTCAGCCGAGTTTACGGATATCCTGTTGCCGATGAGATGGCGGCGATGTTTGAAAGATATGATGATTGGGAGGCAAGAACTCCACCTGCTGTACCGGGTGATTTCAGACCGATGCTGCTCGGTGCCGGCTGGGCACCACTGGCGATAGTTGATGTTCCTTTTACAAAACGGGCCCTTGAAACAAATGAGTGGGAAGATGTTTTAAGGCGTGTCAAAGAATGTATAAGGCAGCAGAACCAATTCATGAGGGAAGACTTAAATAGCATCAAAGTGCTCAACGAACTTTTGCCAAAGATGACCAAAGATGGCAAAAAGTGGGCAAAACTGCTCCTTAACCGCTTTGAGTTTCGAGTGCTTTATATGCAGGCGACACTCCAGGTTAACCAAGCATACATAACTTATGACGAAGTTGCCAGAACTCAAGACATAAAAGCCGGGGCACAGGCAGCTAAAAAGCATTCTCAAGAGGCGGTAAGGCTGGCTGCCCAAGCTATTGAAAAATACGCCGAAGATGTTCGCAACCGTGGCGACCTTGGCGTTATCGGCCAACTTAATACTCAGTATTATGATTTGATCGTTCGGTTTAATGACAAATTTAACCTTACTTCGCCATACGTCAGTATTGATTTTGAAAGGTTCCAGGCTAACGTGGCGATACGGCCTGACTTTACTGATGGTAATTGCTGGCCGGTGCGTGATGGGGTCAGTAAGCTAGAGCTGTTTACTGATGATAGCGAGCCTGCTATAAAATTATCTCTTAACACAGGTGAATTTCAGAATAACTCCCGTTGGATACATCGGGAAGAGATAAATCTGCAAGAGGCGCCTTACCTGGATTTTTATATCCGCACAGCCGGCAAGGGTCCGCTAAGTTTCATGTTTCAGGTTGATGGCAGAGACGAGTGGTTTGAACTCGCTTTGCAGGGAACGCAGAATTATACACTTGTTGACAAACTGGGACTCGTTGACGAAATAAATGATGGCAAATGGCACAGGATTACGTGGAATCTGCAAAAGGTCGTAAAGGAAAAGATCGGTCAGGATATCTCGAAGATAAAGCATCTGATAATCGGCAACTGGCAGAAGGTCGATGAGCCGGTAGTTGTAGAATTTAAAAGCTTTAACATGGGCAGACTTAACCTTCTTGATGGCCTGGAAGTGGATCCCACACGGTAAACTTTGGAGATTATAAAAAGCGTTAAAACGGGAAATGCCATGCAGAATACAGTGCTAACTATACGGTTTCTATGGGCTTTTCTTGGAGGATTGCTGGGCATTCTGTATACAAATGACGTTTTTGTCTGTGCCAGCAGGTAAATGTGCTCGCCATTACTCTGGATGGATTCTCGGCCGCCAGCCACTGCGCAGGGTCGTCAGTTTTTTTTAAAAGAATTGACTATGTTTCAAGAATATGCTATTGTTAACGTACACGGTGTGGGTTTTGAGTTTACTATCCAGACTCAGATAGGCTTGGATTATGAGAATGTTATATGGGAAATCCCAGATAATGATAGAAAGGTTTGAGTTATGAGTGATCGAGGCGATATTAGTCGACGCGGGTTTTTTAAGAAGGCTTCGGCTGTTAGTGTTGGGGCTTTTGGTCTTCCTTATGTGATTCCATCGTCGGTTTTTAGCAAAGGACGAATTTTACCCAGTGAGCGTATTACCGTGGGGTTTATCGGCACGGGTAAACAGTCTCGAAGCGTACTTCTGAGGGGTTTTCTGGGGCAAAGCAGTTGCCAGACCGTCGCTGTTTGTGATGTTGATTCCCGCAAGCGCGAACACGCCCGGCAAATGGTCGATAAGAAGTATAAGGGTTGCTCTGAGATTCATGATTTTCGTGACTTGATAGCCCGTGATGATATTGACGCGGTCGTTGTTGCAACACCTGACCACTGGCATGCGATTCCTTCGATTCGCGCAATGAAAGCCGGTAAGGATGTGTATTGCGAAAAGCCTTTGTCACTTACTATCGAAGAGGCTCGCGCTATGGCTGACACTACCCGGCGTTACGGGCGTGTTCTTCAGACGGGCAGCATGCAGCGGTCGGATATGAAGTTTCGGTTTGCCTGTGAGCTGGTTAGAAACGGTTACATCGGTGATATAAAGAATGTTGTTGTAAATGTCGGCGGGCCCCCGAGCGAATGTAATCTTCCGGCTGAGCCTGTTCTTAATGAACTGGACTGGGATATGTGGCTCGGACCTGCCCCTTGGCGTCCTTATAATTCGGATATCGCTCCTCCTATTGAGAGGGATGTTTTTCCGAATTTCCGCAGCTACCGTGATTATGCAGGCGGCGGAATGACTGATTGGGGTGCTCACCATTTCGATATCGCTCAATGGGCGCTTGGGATGGATCATACCGGTCCTGTTGAGATCATTCCGCCTAACGACAAGGATGTCAGCGTGCTTACTTATAAATATGCGAACGGGGTTGTTATGACCCGCGAAGGTACCGCAAACGGTGTTCTTTTCAACGGTACAAAGGGTAAGGTTGAAGTTAACCGCGGGTACCTTAAGACGTGGCCGGATAAGCTTGCGAGAGTTCAGCTTTCTCCGTCTGATGAGCATCTATATGCAAGTCCCGATCATTACCGGGATTTCCTGGACTGTATTCGGACTCGCAAAAAACCTATTTGTGACGTGGAGATCGGCTGTCGGTCGGCTACGGTTTGTCATATTGGTAATATTGCGTACCTGCTTGAAAGACCTCTTAAGTGGGATCCTGTTAAGGAGCGTTTTGTCGGCGACGAAGATGCTAACCGTCATCTGTCTCGCTCGATGCGCGGGCCGTGGCGACTTTAGAAATGTATAATGTCTATTGTATAATGTATAAGGAAGGAAACGGCCCTCCACAGGCGGATTTGCAACCTTGCGGCCTATACATTTTTATTAGAAAACCGATCGCTACGCAAATTCTTTAATTGCAATGGGTTGCGTAAACAGTAAGACTGCTTTCGGTCAGTTTGAGTTTTTAAATATGGCGTGGGCACGGCCCACCCTGCAATCTTTATTTTTTTTTATGAGGTTTATTATGTTTTATCGTTTCCGGGTGATTGCTTTATTTTTAGCGTTTTGTTTGTTTTCAGTTTTGGGTTTTGGTGCTGACATCAAGGTTTTGCTTGTTACGGGTCAGAATAACCATGACTGGAAAGCCAGCAGTCCAATTTTCAAGGAGACTCTCGAAAAAAGCGGTTTGTTCGATGTAGAGATGCTTGTTACCGCACCTGAGGGCGATCTTGTCGATTTTAAGCCCGATTTTTCCGCTTATGATGTCGTTGTTTCGGATTACAACGGCGGTAAGTGGGGAGCCGAGGCTGAGAAGTCTTTTGAAGAATATATGATAAACGGCGGAGGGCTTGTTGTTATCCATGCCGCGGACAACTCTTTCAGCCAATGGGTCGAGTACAACAAAATGATCGGCCTTCGCTGGGGTGGTAACGAAAAGAACGGTCCTTATATCCGATGGCGCGGAGGTAAGTTTATTCGCGATATGACGCCAGGCGGTGCAGGCGGCCATGGTGCACAACATGCTTTCCAGGTAATTCACCGGAACATGGAACATCCTATCACTAAAGGGCTTCCTGAAAAATGGATGCATGCCAAGGATGAGCTTTACGGTTCACTTCGAGGCCCGGCTGAGAATATGACGGTTCTTGCGACGTCTTTTGCAGATAAGTCATTAGGTGGCTCAGGTGAACATGAGCCTGTTCTCTTTACGATAAATTACGGTAAAGGGAGAGTTTTTCATACGGTGCTTGGGCATGTTGGCGGTGAATATCCTCCGCCTCCTGTTCAGTGCGCAGGTTTTATCGTAACGCTTCTTAGAGGTACGGAATGGGCAGCGACGGGTAAAGTTACCCAGCAGATTCCAGAAGATTTCCCCACGGCGGACAAATACCGTTTATGGGCCAACTACAAGGCTCCGAAATTAAGCGAGTTGCTTGCCGAGATCGCCGGGTTTGAATATGGCGATAATTCGGCTGTTTTTGATGACATAGCTGCTATTGTTACTAATGCTTACGGCAACGCTAAATTGACAAGTAAGTTTGAAGACGAGTTTGTCAAATTCCTCTCTGCGAATTCAACACTTGCCGCCAAGCAGGCGGTTTGCAAGCAGCTTAGTATGATTGCTACGGAAAAATCTGTGCCTGTTCTGGCAAAAATGTCGGTCGATGAAGATACGTGTGATATGGCTCGGTTCGTACTTGAACGTATATCGTCAAGTAAGGTAGATGGGGCCTTGCAAAGTGTTCTTGCTGATACAAAAGGAAGTCTCAAGGCGGGCATCATTAATATCCTCGCTGTTCGCGGCGACAGAAGCAGTGCCGTGGTAATAGGCAAGCTTATTTATGACCATGATGAGACAGTTGCTTCCTGTGCGGTAAGCGCACTCGGTAAACTTGGCGGAAAAGACGCTATTGAGGTTTTAGGCAGAGCCAAACGCAAACTTAAAGGTGATATGCACAAGCAGGTTCTTGACGCGTATCTTAGTTGTGCTTCGATTTTTGTCGAAGAAGGAGATGGAAAACAGGCGTTTGCAATTTATAAGGAATTGTACAAGCCTTCCTCGCCGCACATAATCAGGATCGCTGCTTTGCGGGGCATGGTGATTTCTTCGGAAGAGAGTTCCGGCAAAATCATTCTTGACTGTCTTAAAGATGAAAACCCAACAGTTAAAGCGGCGGCTTTTGGGCTGGTCAGTGAGGTGTCCGATGTGTCTCAGATCAAGACGATTGCCGGTCAGCTTTCAAGACTTGATGATTCGGGTAAATTGCAACTACTTACGGCACTTTCCGAATACGGCAGTAAAGTGGCCCTGTCGGATGTCCTTAAAGAGACAAAGAGCGGCAGCAGTCAAGTCAAGGTTGCAGCTTATAAAGCAATCGGTGTCATCGGCGATGAATCGACAATACTGCTTCTTACCAATGCAGCGGCGAGCGGTAGTAATGCAGCAGAGATCAAGGCGGCAAGGGAGAGCCTTTACCGTCTTCGCGGTAGGCAGATCGACCGGGCGATATTGACTTATATCCCTAAAACAGAAGGCAAGGTCAAAGCAGAACTTATTAACAGCGTGGCCCGTCGTCTCATTGCAGATTCTATGGACACGCTTTTGCAATGTGCACAAGATAGCGATTCAGTAGTAGTAAATGCTTCGATTAAGTCGATGGCGATTGTCGCCAGACCGGATAATATCGCCCCAATGGTCAGGCTCCTTTCAAAGTTAAAAAGTGCCAGACAGCGACAGGACATCGAAAAGGCCATGGTCGCTGGCTTACGCAAGAATGCCGATAATGAAAATATGGACAGCGAGCTTCTTGTCCTGTTTGATTCGACGAGTAATACCGTTGCGAGATGCTCGATCATTAACGTACTTGGGCGGCTTGGCTGCGACGGTTCGCTCGGTGCGCTTCGCAAATCGCTTAAAAGCGACAATGAAGACGAAAAGGAAGCGGCATTCAGAGCTCTTGTTAAGTGGCCAAATGCCGAGCCTATGATGGATATGCTGAAGATCGCAAAGACCGACAGTAAGCCGGTTCGTCAAATATTGGCAATAAGGAGTTATGTTCAGCTTGTCGGCAGGCCTTCGGAACGCAGTGCAAGCGAAAATGTCGAGCTTCTTAAAGAAGCGGTGGCGTTTACAAGTCGCAACGAGGAAAAGGGTATGATACTTGACGCACTTGCCGAATATTCTTGTCCGGAGGCTATAGAGCTTGCCGAGGGTTTCCTCGGAGGCGATCTTTCCTCGCAGGCAGAGACTTTGATCGCTAAGCTCAAGATGGTAACGGTTTCGGCGCGTCCCGGAGATATAGCCGGTATAACGCCTAAGGGTAATGCAGACGGCAACTTCGAGGTGAAAAAAGACGACGAAGGCGACGGAACATTGTGTTGGGTGTTCAAGGATTATTTCTATCACGACATCGACAATGAATTCAGCAAGGATACGGGCGGATCGGTGGTAGTCGAAGTCCTTTTCAGAGATTACGGTACGGGTAACTTGCAACTGCAGTACGATTCAACAGATCCTTCGGCGCCGGTTGATGGAGCGTACAAGACGGCAGCGAAAATGGTAAAACTCTACGATAGCAGTAAGTGGCGGACAGCGACGTGGAAGATAGATGATGCCAGATTCAGTAACCGTCAAAATGCCGGATGCGATATGAGGTTCGGCGCAGGCGGCAGGGAAATCTGGTTAGCCAGGATAAAAGTCTCCAAAAAGCCCTAATGAAATATAAAGTTTGAGGTTTAAGTTGCTACCTTCGGTGTACATAACTTTATAAGGAAACTATTATGAAAATAGGATGTTTTGCACTTGTTGAACCTTTCAGTCCGATGGAAAGGCAGTTTCAGGCGATAAGCGAAATGGGCATTCAGTATGCCGATCTCACTGATAATCATAACGGGGCTATGCTTGGTGTAGAGTATGGGTTTACTGCATCAATTAGTCTTGATAGTCACCCGAAGAAGATCCGTGAGATGGTCGAAGCTGCAGGGATAACTTTGACGAGCGTTTGCGCTCATGCAAACCTGCTTGATCCGGCAAGCCCAGATACTTATGGCACCAACAGCATTACCAAAGCGGTTCGGCTTGCAAGCCTGCTGGGGATTAAGCATGTCCACTGGAAAGATATGTCCTCCGAATGGCAGGAACAACGTGGCAAACAGTATGGCTGCGGGATGGCTGTTATTCCGCTTGGAGATGGAGTTATAGATATTGAGGCCATTGTTAAAGCTTTAAAAAAATCTGGTTTTGACGGAGCTACGACCCTGGAAATTGCCGGACCTGATAACGTAATTAAATCAATAGAAAGATTAAATGAGTGGTGGAATAATGGCAAATAAGAACTCGTTAAAAGTTACGAGAAGAAATTTTCTTGCCGCATCGGCGTCAGCTTTTGCGATACCGTATATTATCACATCAGACACTCTTGGCAAAGGCGGGAAACCTGCTGCATCACAACGTATAACTGTTGCTCATATTGGCATAGGCGGTCAGGGTACGCTGGTCATGAATGGTTTTCTGGGACTGAAAGATTCACAATCAATCGCTGTTTGTGATTGCTTCGAAGATCGGCGGCAAGGCGGGGCTAAGATAGTCGACGATAAATATACGACTACCGGCTGTAGGCAGTACAGCGATTTTCGAGATGTTCTCGCCTCTGATGATATCGATGCGGTAGTAATTGCTACTCCCGATCACTGGCATGTTCCTATCGCTATTGCCGCAGCCAAGGCTGGTAAGGATATGTATGTCGAAAAGCCACTTGGAATGAGCATTGAGGAAAATAAGGCTCTTCGTATAGTTTTAGCGATGTACGGTAATGTTTTCCAGTACGGAACGATGCAGCGGAGTTTCTCATCTCATTGTGCGTTTGCCTGTGATATTGTCCGTAACGGTTATATCGGCGAACTGAAGGAGGTTCATATTACCGCTCCTACGGGAGGTTCCGGTGGTTCAACAGTGCCTGTAGATGTCCCTGAAGGGCTTGATTATGAAATGTGGCTTGGTCCTGCACCGTTTAGTCCTTTTACGAAAGACCGCTGTACACCGGGCGGGTCATATTTTTGTTATGATAACTCGCTGGGCTTTATTTCCGGGTGGGGGGCCCATCCCCTCGATATAATGCATTGGGGTTATCCATATATTCCCGTTGAATACGAAGGCACGGGTGTGATTCCGAAGAAAGGTCTTTATGATACTATAACAAACTGGAACATACGCGGGAAATTTGAAAGCGGCGTAAAGTTCTTCTTTATGGACGGACCGGATATGACAACGTTTATTGGTAACGAAGGGACTATTTCCGTTTCGCGCCAGCAGATAACCGCCAATCCCAAATCGTTGCTTAGAACAGTCATTAAGCCAGATGAAATACACCACTTAAAGAGCAGAAACCACTACGCAGATTTTATTGGTTGTGTCAAGACTCGTTCTGCACCGTCAAGCCCAATCGACAGTGCGGTGCAATCTGACTTTATAAGCCATCTTAGTGACATAACTATTCGTACAGGTCGCAGGATTAAATGGGATCCGCAAAATGAAACGATAATTGGCGATGAAACCGCCACGAGAATGATGAAAAGGCCTATGTCAAATCCGTGGCACCTTTGACGTAGGGATCAAATAAGCAACATGTCAGCGTCAACAATAATCGCTGATGACAAACCCTGGAGACATTGTTTTGAATGCTGGCGATTCATTGAATTTACGAAAAAATACAACAAATAAGAAAGATTTGTCAGATAGACAAGTTGGTCATATTGTTTCGTATACTCATTGGGATCGTGAATGGCGATACCCGATCTGGGAAACCCGGCTGATGCTTATTAGTTTTATGGATGAACTGATCGAGTGCCTTGAAAAAGGTCTCTATGCAGGTTTCCTTTTGGATGGCCAGGTTTCGCCTGTGTTGGATTATCTTGAGATCAAGCCGGAAATGAAAGATCGGCTCATTGCATTGATCAAAGCAGGCAAACTCGAGGTCGGTCCATGGTTAACGTTGCCGGACGAATATCCGGTTAACGGAGAATGTTTGGTTCGCAATCTTTTGCTTGGCATACGTGAATCTGAAAAACTCGGCGGTTCCTTTATGTGTGGTTATACCTCATTCGGCTGGGGACAGACTGCTCAATTACCGCAGATATATTCCGGTTTTGGCATTGATGTGGCCATGATCGGCAAGAAGGTAAATACAGATAGGGCCCCAAAAAATGAATTTCTATGGTTAGCTCCCGACGGCAGCGAACTTATTACCTCCCGGTTTGGCGAATGGGGCAGGCATAACTTTATGGTTCATGTCCATCTTTCTGCCCTTATGGGAAAGCACTATACTGATGATGAGTTGGCAATATCAATGGTCCAATGACGATGTGTTTTATCATCGTGCAGATAAGGACCAGAGAGAGCAGGATTTCTTCATACTCAATAAGCCGACTAAATGGCACCCGGAATGGTTAACACCTGAGATGGTCAATGAGTTATGGGATACGACTAAAGATAGCGTTGTCCCCAACGACAGATTGATGATGGATGGCGTTGACTATGCTCCTCCACAAAAAATGTTGCCTGAAATGATAGACCGTGTAAATGCCATTGACCCGCAAAAAGGACGCCTTTGGCAGCATACAGTAATGCGAAAATATGCGGAGATCATGCGTCAGAATATTGACAGATCAAAGCTCATAAAAGTGTTTGGTGAATTGCGTGACGGCCCTGCAGGACCAACTTCGGGCAATGCACTGACAACCAGACTTTATGTAAAGCAAAAGAACAAGCTGGCTGAAAACATGTTAATTCGTTTTGCGGAGCCTTTTTCAGTTTTAACTACTATGCTCGGAGTAGAGTACCCATCCGCTCTTCTGGCAAAAGCATGGCAATTCCTTTTGAACTCTCATCCTCACGACTCGATTAACGGTGTTACTCAGGACAAGACCGTTCGAGATGTTGAAAACCGGTTGGATCAGGTAATTGACATCTCTCAGGCTCTCGGCAATAAGGCGATGCAGCAATTAATAATGAATATCGACAGATCAGGTTTTGACGAAAAAGATGTGCTGCTGGTGGTATTCAATCCTTTGCCTTATCCAAGGCGCGAAGTTATCGATGCACAAGTGGATATCCCGAATGGCGAAGCGAACTTCTGGCCAAAGGCGGAAAATGGTTTATTTGCTTATGATCCCGACGGCAAGGCGGTTGCGACGCAATGGATGGGATCGTTCGAGAAGACTTATCCGGTAATACAGTGGCATAGCAGGGGGTTTCCATATCATTGCAACTCACATCGTCTGTTGATCGATACCGAAGAAATACCTGCCGGCGGCTACAAGGTTTTCAAAGTCGTTTCCGTTGAAGATATAGAGGATAGGGAGATTTGCCATAAGAGCAGCCTTGTCAGCACGCCTTCACTAAGACTTGAGCCGCACACATTGGAAAATGAATATCTTAACGTTAAATTCAATGCCAATGGTACCTTTGATATTTATTGCAAAGAACTGGACCATACGTTTGCCGACTTGAATTATTTTGAGGACCGCGGCGAATTGGGCGACTACTGGATCAATAACGTTCCCGTAAATGACCAGATACACACATCGCTTGGCTGCAATGCAAGGATACGGACCAAAGAGCACGGCCCTTTGCAAGCTACTGTTGTTACGGAACTGACAATGGAGATTCCTAAACGCGGCATACCTTCTGAGCAGTCAAGAAGCGGTGAACTCGAAGAACTCAAGATACAGACATCTGTTACGTTAAAGAAGGACTGTAGGGCTGTTGAAGTTGAGGTGACTTTTGAAAACAAGTGCAGGGATCATTATTTACGTGTCATGATGCCGACTGATCTTGAAAATGCAACCCACGCCGATTCCGGCGGTCACTTCAATGTTGACTCCAGGCCGATCAAAACTCAGGGCCCTGAGCCTGGGTGTATTTGGCCTGACATGGTAACATTGCCTCATCAGCGTTTTGTCGATGTCAGTGATTGCAAGGGCGATTGGTATGAATCAAACATTCCATTGCAGGCAGACATCTTCAATGTTCCTGTTAGAATTGTTCAGACAAAAAAGATGGCTGGTTGCTTACCAGCCGGCAAGGCAAGTTTGTTTTCGATCGATAACCCCAATATCAGGTTATCCGCATTGAAAAAGGCTCAGGACAGCGATAACTTTATTCTGCGGGTATATAACTCTACGGACCAAAAGCAAAATTCTACAGTTACGCTTTGCAAAGAGATCAAACAGGCATGGCAGACAGATTTAAATGAAAAACGGACCGATGCCTGCCAAATGGAAAAGAACTCTATCAAGTTAGCTCTTGACCCTCGTAAAATTGCAACATTTGAAATTATGATCTAAAGCTTTTGTCTTAGCTTATCAGGAGCAGGTTTAAATGAAACGTCTTGTATTTTTTGTTTGCTTAACGATTTATACTTCTATTCTGCCGGCTGCTTCTCAAAAACAGCCTCTTGATCGCGCCGAGCAATTCGATCTGACTTTAGATCAGGTTATCGCTAAAACGTGCAAGCCGTACGAAGGAAGATCAAATCCATCGGTTGATCCTGAAACCCTTGTCGGCAAAGTACTCTGCGGATACCAGGGCTGGTTCACCTGCCCGGGCGATGGAAGTGGAAAAGGCTGGTATCATTGGGAGGAACATGTGGATGATGCAGAAAGAGAAAAAGGCAAGATCGGCGAATTTAAACCGGGTCATTGTTCCATAGACCTTTGGCCCGATGTAAGTGAGCTGGATGAAGATGAAAAATATCCGACTGAATTCAAGCATGCTGACAGCAGTGTAGCTTATGTATATAGCTCTCTTAACCGCAAGACCGTTGAGCGTCACTATAAGTGGTTGCAGGACTATGGTATTGATGGCACGATGGTGCAGAGATTTGTTGTTGCAACACACAAACCTAAAGATCTGTGTCACTTTAATACTGTTCTTGCTAACTGCCGGTCGGGTGCTAATGTCCACGGAAGATGCTATGCCATAATGTATGATCTTTCAGGAATGACTTCCGCGGATGTTTCACATATTAAATCAGACTGGAAGATGTTAGTTGATAAGATGCGTCTGACGCGTGATCCTAACGATAAAGCATATTTGCACCACAAAGGCAAACCCTTGATCGGTCTTTGGGGAATAGGTTTTAATGATTCGCGAAAATACAATTTGGATGATTGTAGCGAATTGGTTGATTTTTTCAAGAACGATCCGGAGTATGGCGGGATGACCGTACTTTGCGGAGTGCCAGCTTTTTGGCGTACTTTTGGCAGGGACGCTTTAAATGACAAGAAGCTTCATGAGATCATTTTAAAAGCAGATATTGTTTCGCCATGGATGGTTGGAAGGTTTTCCGGTATCGATGATGTCAATGATTTTTATGAAACAGTTTTCAAAGATGATGTATTGTGGTGCAAAGAGAAAGGTTTGGACTACTTGCCTGTTGCCTGGCCGGGCTTTAGCTGGTCGAATTTAACAAAGAATAAATCCCAGCTTGGTGTTATTGGCCGCCATAAAGGTGAATTTTTGTGGCAGCAATACGCTGCATTTAAAAAGGCGGGAGTGAATATGTTTTATCAGGCCATGTTTGATGAAGTTGACGAAGGGACGGTGATTTTTAAATGTACTAACGATCCTCCGGTTGGAAAATCGAAGTTCTTAAGCTACGAAGGCTTGCCGAACGATCATTATCTGTGGCTGGTGGGCCAGGGCGGCAGGCTTATTCGTTCTTCTGATGCAGCTGATCTTAATATGCCCGTCAGAATTAAATAGCATACGGCATGATCGCAATTTTTCTATAGGATAGATTTTATAAAACATGAAGAAAGGAAAGTGATTTTGGAATTTATACCGGATTACAGGAATTTTTTAGATGCAGTTAATAATGTCAGGCCCCCGCGCCTGCCGCTTTACGAGCATATAATTTGCCCGGAAATTATGGAGAAGATACAATCTGTTAAGTTTGCAGACTTATTTATGGGCAGCAGTTCCGACGTTGAGGAGTTTTTCAAACATTACTGCAAATTTTTCAAAGATATGACGTATGATACAGTATCGATCGAGTATTGTATAACACCGATCTTACCCGGCAGCGGAGCTATCTTAGGCGGCATGATCGGCCCAATTCAATCAAGGAATGATTTCAACAAATATCCCTGGGATCAGCTTTCAGAATTGTATTGGAAGCAGGCTAAGCCTGGATTCGATGCTCTTAGAAAATGTATGCCGGACGGTATGAAAGCTGTTGGCGGAGTCGGTAACGGAGTTTTTGAGATCAGTGAGGATCTTGTAGGCCTTGAGCAGCTGGCTTATATGCAGATCGACGATCCTGAGTTATTTGCCGATCTGTATATCAAGATCGGGGATTTGATGATGGAAATATGGGCTGAATTCCTGAAACAGTATTCGGACATATTTGCGGTATGCAGATTTGGTGATGATCTGGGGCATAAAACCAGCACTCTAACCTCTCCCTCTGTGATAATTAATCACATTATTCCGCAATACAAAAGAATCGTTAAATTGATCCACGATAGCTCCATGTCTTTTTTATATCACTCTTGCGGCAAGATTTTTGATGTCTTTGATGCGATCATCGAAGATGTTGAAATTGACGCCAAACATTCAAACGAAGATGGGATCGCTCCATTTGACGAATGGATAACCAGGTATTCCGAAAGAATAGGCCTTGTCGGAGGTATCGATGTTGACATTCTTTGCACCGTTGGCAAAGATGAAATACTTGACATGGTTTTTGAAATGGGAAGCCGATTCAGGAAAAACGCAAATGGATTTGCCCTTGGCAGCGGCAATTCAATACCAGATTATGTTCCTGTTGAAGGATTCCTTACAATGATTGAGGCAGTAAAGAAAATCAGAGAAAAGGAAGAGTAACTCACATTTTTTATTATTTGAGAGATGTAGAATTCTTTATTTCTATCTAACGAAGGGATCTTTTGTGGGTTACCCTGTTTGTTGGATGCCCTGAGTAACTTAACAACAGGGTTAGATACCGATTCTCGGCTGGCAGCCACTGTGCAGGGTCGTCAGGTGTTTAAAAAAAAGAATTGACTATGTTTCAAGAATATGCTATTGTTAACGTACACGGCGCAGGTTCTTGGGCTTGCTATCGGGACCCAGAAAGACTTGTATTATGAGAAAAAAAGGATTTACCTTGATTGAGCTTTTGGTTGTTATCGCCATAATCGCGTTATTGCTCAGTATTCTCATGCCAGTGTTGAATACAGTAAAGAAATCAGTTCAGGGCATCTTATGTGCTTCCAATGTGCGGCAATTGTCTTTAGGGTGGTTTTTATATAACGAACCAAATGGCGGGAATTTAATGCGTGCTGAAAACAATGAGCTGGTTTTGAGTTCTAGTAAAATTATCCCTCCGTGGGCGTACCAGTCGGAAATGAACCTGATAGGCGGCCCGGACGAACCTCAGGTAGAGTCTGATAAGGTAGCTATCCGCAGAGGAGCGTTGTGGCCGTATGTCGAGCATATAAAAGTATATCACTGTCCGGCTGACCGTGTTTCAAGACTCGGGCAGATGTCGGCTAATGTGTACAGGAGTTTTTCGATGCCGCAATCGATGAATGGAGATGGTAATGCTTCAGGACAACTTAATCCGTGGCAGGCTTCAAAAGAATCCCGCATCAAAACCCCAAGCGCTAAAATGATCTTTCTGACAGAGTTTGACGTCTGGGTTCCCGGTGTGATGGGCAATTGGGGATCGTGGGTTATGGATTACGGCAATCTCGGGAATTTCTGGGATCCTATCGCGGTATGGCATAACAATGGAGGGACTCTGGGCTTTGCCGATGGGCACGCTGAGATGCATAAATGGAGAGACCGTGAAACCCTTGAGATGGCGAAAAACTTTTCGGTTGGAAATGTTTCTGATCCCGCCAATAACGTCGATGTTATTTACATGAAGAACGCATACCGCGCGACTGGAAGATATAAGTGGCTATTGCCCCATAGCCCAAACTCGCCGTTTGGCTGGTTTAGGGTTATTATATCCAATGCCTGATTTCAGGTCTAAGAATAACTGTAAGTGTAACTAATTGGATATATATATGATTTTGAGATAACGTGCAAGTGTGAAAGAGTTTTTTCTACAGAGCATACCAGTATCTAGTTAACCCTGGGATTGGTATAATGTTGAAGTTATCCAGTTGATTCGGATTTATATGTTTTTTTATGTGTCCGTAGGTTTTCAATGGAAGGAAAGGGTTGTATGAACAGGAAAGGCCTCACCTCCATAACTTCAGTTTGGATAGCATTATTAATTTGTTTTGCAGGCTATCTTACGACAGCAGTTGGTCAACAGCAGCTTTTTCCGCCTGATGGTGCCGGGGCTGTAGGCGTAGATACCGATCTTAGCTGGACGGTTGGCAGTGAGCAGGCCGAAGCATACGATGTGTATCTTGGCACAGATCATGACGACGTATTTAACGCAATTCATTACCGCGGCGATATCGATGGAAGCGGACAAGTTGACGAAGGTGACGTTGAGTCACTGGCAGATTGCTGGCTTGAGGCGGTTTCCTGCGATTCGGATTTCGATGGAAGCGGTCGGGTGGATTTTGCTGATTTTGCGTTAATTGCAAGTACCTGGCTCGAATACGACAGCCCTGAGTTTATGACGCGTACAACTGACCAAAGTTATGATCCAGGCGTTCTGCAGGTCGGCCAGGAATATTTCTGGAGGGTTGACGGGATTGCAAATGAATCTGAGGTCAGCACCGGCGACACATGGAGCTTTACCACTGGTGTAAAAGTAAAGGACGGGCTGTTTGACTATGTCGATCATATTGCTGACATCGACCTGGACGGCAATATCGTCTATGCGATCAACTGCGGATCGACAGCAGATGTACAGGTCGGCTCAACTCCATTTAGAGGCGATGTTTACCAGTGGAAGGAACAGTCTGGCGATACCAACGGTGACGGCAACACCGACTGGTGGGACACACGCTACAACGCCACCTGCCCGGGCAAACCGGCTTCGCCTTCTCCGATAGCAGGTGTAACCGTCGAATGTTCCGACGGCGATACCAAGGGCATGGATCACGGCCCTTACGAAGGTTACCACAGTTTTGACGTGTCGGGCCTCTCCGGTCTGGGTGATATGACGCAGGTGCTGTCAACTTCCGGAGCACAAAATCTGGGCAACCCCGGCGAACGCGACATGATCTATCGCCTTGACGTAACGCCCGGCAAAAAATACAAATTACAATTGTTCTTCTTTAAGAACAGTACAGAATCAACCGGTATGGATGTACTGGTCGAAGGTAATCTTGTCATAGACGGCCTTGATGTGCCTGTCGATGTTGCAAACGCCGGCTATAACAAAGCTAATACCGTATTGATGTACAGTACTATAGTGACCGCCACGGACAGCCAACTCGACATTGTCATCAAGAGAAATTCATCATATAACGGCATGGGCGACATCAATGCCATTACGCTGGAATATATCACCACCGAAGACGGGCTGTTTGACTATGTCGATGATATTGCTGACATCGGCCTGGGCGGCAATATCGTCTATGCGATCAACTGCGGATCGGATCAGAATATCACTGTAGGTTCAGTTGATTTTAGAGGCGACGTCTACCTGTGGCACAACGACGCAGGCGACACAAACGGCGATGGCAACACCGACTGGTGGGACACACTTTATAATGCCAACTGTCCGGGCAAACCTGCTTCACCTTCTCCGATAGCAGGCGTAACTGTAGAATGTTCCGACGGCGATACCAACGGCATGGATCACGGCCCCTACGAAGGGAACCACACTTTTGACGTCTCGGGTATCTCCGGTCTGGGGAATATGGCACAGGTACTGTCAACTTCCGGATCGCAAAATCTCGGCAGCCCCGGCGAACGCGACATGATCTACCGGCTGGATGTAACGCCCGGCAAAAAATACAAATTACAATTGTTCTTCTTTAAGAACAGTACAGACTCTACCGATATGGATGTCCTGATCGAAGACAGTCTTATTATAGACGGTCTTGATGTTCCTGTCGACATCACAAATGCCGGCCATGACAAAGCTAATACTGTATTGATTTACAGTACTATATTAACCGCCACGGACAGCCGGACCGACATTGTCATTCAGGGTCATGGGGCATCCAACAAAATCGGTGAAATCAATGCGATCACGCTGGCCGAGCCGACCAGCTTGACTTCTTCCACCGGTTTGAAATTGGCGGGAGCACCTGACGGAGTAAATGTTTTCAATTCGGATGGCTCCCGGCGTATGCGCTTTAGAGGGTTTCTGACCAACCTTGGTATGACGGACACCGCTACCCCGTCCCTGATCACCTATAATGGCGACCCGACGATTCAAATGAGCTATACCACTACCGGCGATTTGAGTATTACAGGATTTTTCACGCCAATAGGTGATATGATTCGCATTCATTACGATGTATGGGCCGACAGCAGCCCGAATACAGGTACATCGTCCCTGCTGTTTGAAGCAGACGGCTCGGGCATGGCTCGGGACAATCAGAGCCTCTGGACTCGCAGTACTCAACCAGATGGGGTGTCTTATGAGGTAGTGGACTCGCATGGATTCCGATTTGACTTTCCCTCCGGTGAATCTACGCTTTTAAATCTTCCCAACGCAAATCTTAATTGGGCCGATCCCTGGTTTTCAAACCTTCCCCTCTACCAGGTCGCCGGTGATCATTGGGCAACAGATGCAGACTGGGTTTTGATCGAGAATAACATCCGACCGACTGCCGGCCCAACGCTCGTTAAAGGCCGTCCGTTGGCTTTGGACATCTGGACAACCCAAACTTACAACCTGTGGAACGATTCAGCCAGTCCTCTTCCCTTAAACACACAGGTATTCAACGCCCTGCCCAACAGCCAAACCGTCACGTTGAGTTGGTGGGCGCGTGACTATAACGACAATGTGATTACCTCCGACAGTGCCGTTAAAAATGTTGCGGCCGGCGCAGTTTGGAATCAAACCCTTACATTCCCGGCGCCGGCACATGGAATCTTATTTGTCGAAGTTGAGGCCACAGCGGGGGCATACTCGGTATTCAGGCGAACTAATTTGGCGGTATTACCGCCTTATACCTACGGCAGCGATAGAAGCAACAGCATTTTTGGTCTTAACGGCACCTTTGGATTGCCGGATACGACGTCAGAAAAAGCCCTGTTGGAACAGATGGGGGTGCGCTGGCTTCGCAATTCGCAATATTCATTAGCCGATGCCGAATCCGTTGGCATCGGCCAACGGCGGCACACCGAGTGTAATTATTGGGACGGAGAAAGCGACGGTTGGTTTGATGGCCAATTTAATGAAGCGGCAGATAAGCTATGTCCTTATTGGGAGCTAAACAATGAGATGAATTTCTCTGGTCACTCTAACCCCGAAGAATATGTCAATAACGCGCTTATTCCGGCCAGGAACCGGCAGCAAGCGATTGGATCCGATGTAGATATTATGATCGGTGGCCTTGGTGGTTGGGCTCCGTCCTATCTTCAGGGTCTTTACGATGCCGGAGGATGGCCATATTTTGACGCTCTCAATATTCACCCGGGACGCGGCAATTACACGCCTGATTATACTGGAGCATTTTGGACCTTCCTTGGGATCGTGCAGAACTATAAGAATGCTTTAAAGGCTTATGGTAGTAAACCGCTTTATATAACAGAGGCATACGGCTGCACAGCGCCTAATAAATATTGGTATGATTCCTACCGCAACGCGGCCGAATCAGTTGTTCTTTCCTATGCATTGGCCATGGAAGAAGGCGTCGAAGTCATGGACTGGTATCAGCTCAACGACACCATCGGGTCTGATGTTGGCGGCGTCGATCATGAGGATGCAGAATACCATTTTGGGCTGCTCAACCGTGACCTCAGTCCCAAACCCTCATTATTGGCCTACGCAACCATCGCAAGAGCGCTTGACCAGGCAACCTTTGCTGGCAGGATCTCATTCGATAGCGCCACGAAAAACCACGGATTGATGTTCAATTCGCCGATTAATGGCAATGTTGCTGTACTATGGAACCGCACAGACGGCTATGTCCTCACCCAGGACGTTCCCAATTACGCCGCCCCGGAACCCTGGATTGACCAGTGGCCGACGAAAGTTAATGTGAGTCTGCCCGCAGCGGGAAGTACGGTCACCGTGATCGATAGTATTGGCCTGTCGACGATTGTGCCTGCGACTAATGGCTATGCCAACATTGTGCTGGATGGCGCACCGATCATTGTCTACGGATTGGCGGATATCAAGGTTGACGGAACAGGTCTGACAGGTGACTACTTTAACAATTCTAATCTTACCTCGCTCGCACTGACCAGAATCGATGCTACGGTTGATTTCCCCAGTTGGGGCAGCGGTTCGCCCGATCCTTCTATTGGAGTAGATGCATTCAGTGTTCGCTGGTCAGGCCAGGTCGAAGCTAAGTACTCCGAGACCTATACCTTCTACACAAAAACAGACGATGGTACAAGGCTGTGGGTTGATGGTCAATTGCTTGTTGACAAATGGGTAGTTCAGGGCGGGACCGAGTGGAGCGGCACTATCACTCTGACAGCCGGTCAGAAATACAACATTGTAATGGAGTATTTTGAGAACGACGGCGGAGCAGAGGCTGTACTTAGATGGTCCAGCGCAAGCCAGTCAAAGGAGATCATTCCTCAGATGTATCTGTACCCAACTATGGACTAAGGGCGGTACTGAGACAAATTAAAGGGTCAGACACAATAGTGTTCGGCACTCGATTTGCATAGCTTTTGACACTCTATTAGAAAAGAGGCTCAGCGGCATAGCTGAGCTACGATATACAATGTTATACCCTTTAGGGTAATAAATTTTCGCGTTGAAAACCATAATGCGTTATTGAGAAAGTATTTGCCCACGCATCAACGCGCATTTTTTTATGCGGATTGGTATTATATGGGAAATCCCAGTTGATATTTCAAACCGACCATAGGTCAGTTGAAAAGCCTGAAAGGAGTTTGCCTTGAGCAAAAAAACACAGATAGCCGGTTTATTTGTTATCATACTGCTGTTTCTTGTTTCGCCTGCCGGGGCACGAGTCTACGATATCGTTTACCCTAAAGATTCGACATTTCACCAGTCACTTGCCGCAAAAGAAGTTCGACGTTATATGTACCTTCGCACATCAAAGCTTGTGCCGCTGCTGAAACAGGACAGCATAAACAAGAAATCCGAATATGTAATACTGATAGGAGTATCGAGCAGTAAGCTGATAAAAAACAATCTAATTAACCCTCAGGCAAAAGTCTATCTTACAAACATCGGCCCCCAGAGCTATGTTCTGGCCACTCAGGATCAAGCCGGCAAAAAGAGGATCATAATAACCGGAGTCAGCCCTGTTTCTACGCTGTATGCGGCATATGAATTTTGTCAAAAACTCGGAGTCAGTTTCAACATTGATACTGATGTGATACCCGATATTCCGTTTACGGATTTTAGTTCGCTGGACAATCTTATCGAAGTTCATGAGCCTTTGTTCAATATTCGCGGTTTTCATCCATTTCACGATTTCCCGGAGGGGCCTGACTGGTGGGATGTCGATGATTATAAAATGACGATCAGTCAAATGCTCAAGATGCGGATGAATTTTATGGGTCTGCATAGTTATGCCAACGAGCCGAACGTCTGGCGCGGTCTAGCCAAAGATGTCAACGAAGACGGAACCGTTAGAAAGGCGTATTACGCCTCATACAACGCAACTATGAATACAATATGCCGCTGGGGATACGGTAACAAGGCAACTGGCAATTATGCTTACGGAGCAAGTCAGATATTTGAGAAAGACGATTACAGTTCCGAGTTCATGGACAACGTCGACCCCGAGTCCCAAAAACAGGAAGATTTTATAAAGATGTTCAACCAGGTCGGCAAAAAACTCAACAAGGTTTTCACCTACAGCCAAAAAATGGGGATTAAAACTGCTTTGAGTATTGACGGAATTGTTCCCGATAAGGAATGGGAGGGAGTTTTTACTCGTATCAAACGTGCTTACCCACTTGACTACTTCTGGATATATTCGGGTGAAGGTCACACCTGGTCAGGTCTTTCAATGGATCAAGCCAAAGGATGGCTTTCCGGATATCAGTCGGCAGAAAAAACCTGCAAACGAATTTACCCCGAATTGCAGTTGGGTACTAACGGTTGGGTTCTGGGGCCCGATGATGACCGTAGTTTCTTTGACAAACGCCTTCCCAAAAGCTGGCCGATGGCGGCACTTAGTCGTCATTGCGGAAAAGAGCAGATCGATGAAGGTTTCAGGCATATCGAATCTCGCCCTAAATGGGCTATACCGTGGCTTGAGGATGACCCCGGGATGACAAGCCCACAGCTTTGGGCAAAGCGTATGCACCGGGATTCAAACCTGGCTCTTAAATACGGCTGTACAGGTTTTATAGGTATTGGCTGGCGTACAAAGATCCTTGAACCTACATATACGGCGATGACTCAGCTAAGCTGGGAGCAGGAAAACTGGGACGCTGAAGAGTTTTATACTGATTGGGCAAGGCGAAATTTTGGTGACTCCGGTTCCGAAGCTATCGGAAAATGCTTTTCAGAAATTGACAGTACTCTACCTGAACCAGCTGTCTGGGGGCCGGGCAGGGTTATTGGAAGCATGACTCCAGAGATGTGGATAGAGGAGTATAAGTTTGTAGGCAAGCTCGCCGAACTGCGTCAATTTGTACAAGGCAAGGGCAATCAGTCGAGATACGATTACTGGCTCAATACTTTCAAATATATGAAATCCATGGGCAAAGGCCACAACGACTTGGAAGGCGCATATAAGCATCTTTTGGCCACAGTAAACACAAAGGGCACGATGGGTACTATCGCCAACTGGGAAAATCTCAATCTTGCCAACTGGCAAGGTCCAAAAGAGTACAAGTGGGAACCGCGAATCTTTGTGACAACGCTGCGGACCCATGTTGAAAAAGGCGAAAAGCTCAAGCTCGCTTTGCGTGTGCTGGATACGGCAGACCCTAAAAGTGTATCACTTTATTACAGGAATATGGGACAGGGCCAATTCATGAAAATATCGCCTTTGCAACAGATAAGACATGTCTATCAATTCCAGCTGCCGCAAGCAAGTGGAGATATGGAATATTACTTTGACGTTGAAAGCAGTTCCGGGGCAAGATTGATGTATCCGGTAACCGCCCCGGAGATAACACAAACACTGGTTATGCTGCCGTAAAGGATGCCCTATAGTAATAAATAGCTTTTGCTAAAAAATAGCATTTGGAAGGTATTTTGATGAACACTATTAGATATAAAACACTTGGCATATTAGCATTGATATTTGTGTCATGTTTTATCAATGTCCTTTCAGCCGACACTGTTGCTCAACACCCAATACTTTATCAGGGCTTGGTGTCTTATTATGAATTTGAAGATAATTTTGCAGATCAGCTTGGGCGTAACGACGGCAAGCTGAACAAGAATAACACATCTTCCTTTGTCGATGGTTTAATAGGTAAAGCGTTTTATAC
The DNA here is from genome assembly GCA_021160785.1 of Planctomycetota bacterium. GTDB lineage: Bacteria > Planctomycetota > Phycisphaerae > Sedimentisphaerales > Anaerohalosphaeraceae > B28-G16. The sequence continues at coordinate 30,456 of JAGHBX010000562.1, forward strand.
AAAAGACCAGGGAACTCATATCTCTTTGGGCCCTGATATAATTCTGGCGAGGAAATCTTTTTCGATTCAGGTTTGGGTCAAGCTTGATTACCCGCGTTTTAAGCATAATGTGCACTTTTTTCAGTTTGAACAACGATCGGTAAAAGATGAAAATCTGGTAGTCGCATCAATAGAGAACCATGTCAAGCTGGCCTATCACTGGAATGATATTAATGGGCCTGAAGTTGCCGATTTTTCAAAGTGGACGCATATAGTTATAACCGCGGATTTTAATGAATATAATGACATCGGCAGGTCGCGAAAAATATATGTAAACGGCGAGCTGAGAGCCGAAGATCGTATGCAGGGCGGCATATTTATTGGCACCATCGGCCAGGCCAGGATTGCCAGTTCCTGTGAGGACACAAGGTTTGACAATCTAGGCATCTGGTATAGAAGCCTGGATGCCACTGAGGTTTCAGCATTGTACAATGATGGCAAAGGTTTGGCATTCGGTCAGTTAAAGGGTTCCCAGCCCAGTATGCAATTTACAAACCCATCAGCTGGTCAACTATTGCGATCTGATAGCATAGTTGATCTTAAATGGAACGCTGAAGGCAGACCGCTTAGTCTTGTCAACCTTGAATATAAGGCTGACAACAATCAATGGCAGCTTATCGAAAAAAATATCCCCTCCACGGGTAGTTTTCTATGGAAAGTGCCCTATCACCAAAGCGATAATGTTCGTCTAAGACTTACTGATGTATCGAACGGGAAACAATACACCCAGCAAAACAGTTTTTCTATTAAGCCGACAGTTGTAAGTATAAGCGACGTTAAATGGATTACGTCAAAGTCTACTCCAGGCCACAGAGCGCAAATAAGATGGAACAACACCGGTCGGATAGAACGAGTAAAGATCATGTATTCAGTTGACGGTAAAAAATGGGAACTGATAGATGCGTCCACTGAAAACGACAATATATATGTATGGCGAATCCCCTGGGATCTAAAAGCAGAGAGTTTCAAGGTTCGTATCAGTGATATTACCAGCAACACCGATGCAGACAGTGGTATTATCAAAGTAGATAGAAAGTAGAAAACAGATAGCCAGGGTATCTGGCTCTCATAACTTCATAACTTAAAAGGTTTTTTGGGAGATTTAAAAAGATGTCGAATAAATCATTAAGCCGTAGAGGTTTTTTGAAGGTCTCGGCAGTTGCCGCTGTTGGGACGATCGGTTTTCCTGCAGTTGTTCCTGCTTCTGCCCTTGGCGGCGCGGGCAGAGTCAGTCCGAGCAATCGTATAACTGCTGCGGTTATTGGCTGCGGGAGCCAGTGCAACGGTGACGTTGGTATATTCGCCGATCCGCGGTGCCAAGTGCTTGCTGTTTGCGACCCTAATAAGGAGAGCGTTGGCTATATGGGCCTTTTGCCTATCGGAGGCAGAGAGCCGTTTCGCCGTAGGATAAACAGCTGGTATGCTCACGAGAAACGCGACGGTACTTATAAAGGCTGCGATGCCTATATCGATTACCGTGAGATTGCATCTCGCGATGACATTGACGCGGTTTTGGTGTGTACACCGGATCACTGGCATGTTCCAATCAGTCTTGCGTGCATAGAATCGGGGAAGGATGTTTATTGCGAAAAGCCCTTGTCTCTTACGATCAGCGAGGGACGTGTCCTTGCCGATGCGGTTAAGCAGTACGGCAGGATATTCCAGGTCGGTTCGCAGCAGCGCAGCTCCGCTGAGTTTCGTCGTGCGTGCGAGCTTGTTCGTAACGGTCGTATCGGCAAGCTGCATACTGTGAGGGCAGGTTTGCCTGGCGGGTGCAGTGATTGCTGCAATCCTCAGTGGACCGGCGGTGTTTCGTGGGGGACAAAAAGAAAACCAGAGCCGGTTCCAGAGGGGCTTGATTATAATATGTGGCTTGGTTGTGCACCCGAGCGACCTTATATACCCGCACTTTCACATGCCAACTGGCGTTGGAACCTTGATTACTCAGGCGGGCAACTGACAGACTGGGGCGGTCATCATCCTGATATTGCCCAGTGGGGAATGGATACAGAGGATACCGGACCGATCGCTATCAGAAACGCCTGCGGCAAATTTAAACATGACGATATATGGAATACGGCGCGTGAGTATTATTTTGAATGCGAATATGCTAACGGCGTTGTTCTTATCGTTGACAACAGCGGCGGCGGCGTTCAGTTTATTGGCGACCATGGCTGGGTACATGTTAATCGTGGTTGGATGAAATGCAGTTCCGATGAGATATTCAGATCGCGTATCGGTGATGACGAGATACACCTTTATGAAAGCCAGAGTCATGCAAAGAACTTTATAGACGGCATCATTACCCGCAAGGAGACGATCGCTCCTGCTGAGACGGGGCACAGGTCGATCTCGATCGTACATCTTGGCAATATCGCGATGCAGTTGGAACGGAGTTATCTCAAGTGGGATCCGGATAAGGAGATTTTCCCCGATGACGAAGAAGCTAACCGAATGCTTTCAAGGCCAAAGCGTCAGTGGTGGAGAATTTAACTGTCCTTAAGTTTTATAGATGACATGCACATTATCTTTAGAAAGGGTTTTATTGTGAGAAATATAAAAGTGACGCTGGCAGGAATTGTCGCTGCTGCTTTAATGTTCAACGGTGTTGTTTCAGCTGAGAGTTGGGTTGACAAGGCCAAAAAAGAGAAACCTAATGCCGAGCGGTTTTTTAAAGAGACCAATCTTAATTCCGGTTTTCACAAAGATAGACCCAGGATCAATTCCGATGAGCTTGGCAGGAGACTTGACAGGATGCTTGGCGGTATGAAGGGTTATAAATACGGCGATGAATCGGGCGATGTGGCGAACTTTAGAACGACCATGGAGTCTGCATACGGCAATAGGGATTTGCAGCGTTTAGCGGAGAAGCGTTTTATCGCATATCTTCAAACTGACGCGTCGTATCAGGCAAAGCAGATGGTTTGCAGGGAATTACGCAAGATCGGCAGCGGCGAATGTGTGGCGGTTCTTGGCAAGATGCTTGTAGATCCGGAATTTTCGGATATGGGACGGTATGCGCTGGAGTGTAATATGTCGGCAGGTGCTGACGAGGCGTTTGTTGCCGCGGTCGATAAGACGAACGGTCAGGTTAAGGCCGGTATTATAAACTCTATAGGTGTTCGCCGGAGTGCGGCTGCGACAGATACGCTCGCAAAGCTTGTAAATGCCGGCGATTCGATGGTTGCTGAGGCGGCGATAGCGGCTTTGGGGCAGATCGGGACGGTTCGTTCAGCTGAGATTTTGCAGAAGGCAAAGGGCGATGTTTCGAGGGCACTTATACGGTGTGCCAACAGGATTAGCGAAAGCGATAAGGAAGCTGCCGGTAAGATCTATGCTGGGCTTTCCGATTCCAGAGCCAACTGGCGCATCCGTGTTGCAGCGGTCAAGGGTATGCTTGAATTGAAACCTACTGGAACAAAGCTGGATGGTATTGTTGATGATGTTGCCGATGCGCTTACAAGTAGTGATGCGGAGAATAGGGCTATTGGTGTTGCTGTTGTCGGGGCACTTCCGGGTGACAGTTGTATTACCAGGAAAATTGCCGGGGTTGTTAATAAGTGCGAGCCTTATGTTCAGGAGCAGTTGATATATTCACTTGGTGAGCGTGGTGACAGTGCTGCTCTAGATGCGGTATCGGCGGCAGCTGATTCGAAAGACACGTTTGTTCGGCAGGCGTCGCTCGAGACGCTGGGCAGAATCGGCAATGCTTCTTCGATAGTTCTTCTGGCTAACAAGAATGCCAAGGGGTCGAAAGAGGAAAAAGAGATTGCCCTTACGAGTTTGCGGCGTCTTAAAGGAGAGGGCATAGAAAATGCCTTCAGTGAACTTATCAAATCCGGACCGGAAGGCAGCAGAAGGGATGTCATCTATGCTGTCGGCCAGCGTCGTATGTATCAAGCTTTTGACGATATGTACCAGATTGCCAAAAACGAAGATAACGCTCGTATTCGAAGAGAGGCGATTCTGTCGCTGGGATACCTGTCCAAAGCCGATCAGATCGATAAACTTGTTGGGCTTGCGACATATCCGAAGGAAGTAGGTGACGGTTCGGCGATTGAAAAATCGGTGGTTATGGTTTTCGAATTAATAAAAGATAAAAATGCCCAGGCCAAACCGGTTATCGCAACTTTCAAAGATGCACCGGACGAGGCAAAGCCGCTGCTCTTGAAACTGCTTAACAAACCTGCTACGCGCGAGGCATTTGATGTGGTAAGTTCGGCGGTGAAATCATCGAATCCCAAGGTTAGTGATGCGGCTATCCGTTCGCTTGGCGACTGGCCCAATTATGATGCTGCTGATGTGCTTTACAGTATTGCCTCTGGCAGTTCAAGTCAACTGCACAGTGTTCTTGCTCTTAGAGGTTATGTTCGCATGGCACAGATGGCCGATGATCCCGTAATCATTTATTCAAAAGCCATGAAACTGGCTAAACGGCCTCAGGAGGTCACGATGGTTCTTTCAGGACTCGGCAGTGCCGATTCATTTGAGGCTATCGAGGTGGTCAAAAAGTATATGCAGGACGAACGGTTCAAGCCTGAGGCTTTTAATGCCGCGATAAACATTTCAAGCAGGTATTGCTGGCATGATTATTCCGGCACGAAGTCGCTTATGGAGAGTATCATGGCCCAGACGCCGAGTAAAAGCATACGTGATAAGGCCGGCAAGGTAATCGACCAGATGAACAGGTTTAACGGTAATATTTTCAAGTGGTATATTTCAGAGCTTTATAAAATCGACGGCAAGAATGGCGACAGTGTATTCAAGATGACTTTTGATGTGGAGAATGATATCACTAAGGCTAAGTGGAGCAAATTTGACTGTCCGACTGACAAAGAAGATATCGATCTGGAAGAGCTGCGTTTTGGTGATGTGAACAATTGCAGCGTGTATCTTTATAACTATATTTATTCATCCATCGAGCAGGAGGCCAAAACGCATATGGGGGCCGATGACAGGATCAAGGCATGGATCAACGGTGTTGAGATCGAGAATGACCGCTTTAAATTCCGCAAGGGCAAAAATACCTTTATGATAAAAGTCGGAGATTTAGACGGGGGTTGGCGTTTCAGGTGTAGGGTTACCAAACCAGATGACTCACGCATTGAAAATTTAAGGTTTGCACTTAGGTAGTAAATTAAAGGATCACAAATGCTCTGTAGAAAAGCTCTGAATTTTCACCGTTAAACCTTGCGCTATCTCGGGATTGACCTCTGCAGTGCAGTGCGGGGCGTCGATGGGCCTGAAGAATACACCGGCTAGATACCGAATCTCGGCCGCCAGCCGCTGCGCAGGGTCGTCAGTTTTTTTAAAAAAGAATTGACTATATTTCAAGAATACGCTATTGTTAACGTACACGGTGCAGGGTTTTGAGTTTGTTATCCAGACTCAGAGAGGCTTGGATTATGAGAAAAGGATTTATCTTCGTAGGGA
>JAGHBX010000319.1 GCA_021160785.1 Planctomycetota bacterium
GGTTCTGTGGTGCATCTTTCGCCGGGCCGGGCAGGGAGCAGGCCGGAAGATACTCGGATTTCCATGCCGCCGCCCGGGCCTGATTATCCAGTACCTGCAACAAGCCTTTTTTACTCGCTATATGGGCGGCAATGCATATGCAGTTCCATTTGACCGACTCACACATTAATTCATGCACATCGTATTTGATGGCTGTTGGCGGATTGGACTGGTCGTGGATGCCACAATCGCCCAAGATGCCGTTGCAGCGCTCCCAAGACGCATCCGGTTCAAAAAGGAGCAACATATGAACACCCTCTTTGGTTTCCACCTCTGCTCCGGGAAAAACAATGATTCCAGCAGCCCGTAATGCTTCAGCCAGCGATTGACCGGTATTGCAACGCTGGTGATCGGTAATAGCGATCACCTCAATGCCGATTCTCTGACACGTTTCCACTATCGCCGCATTATAATCCGATTCGTTGTTGAACACCGTCTCTTTGCTATGCCGCACAATATAATCGAATGGATTCACTTGAAGTGCGCAACGGAAGAAACGGGCACCGCAAGGTAATTCTTGGGCATTCACGATTGAGTCTGATTTGCTCATTTTATTTTCTCGCTCTGAATTGGTACGTCTATGCTTTTGCATTTGTGATCATTACATATTGTGAATGTTCGTACCGGCAATACACTATGACACCTCCACCCAGCCGACCAGTTCCACAGAGTATCCCCCCGTCTCCGATGCAATTCCGCGATGCTGGAGTTCTCGCTGCAGCATCGGCTCGATAATGCTCTTGAGCAGATGACGTCTTTTTTCCATCGACAGAACTGACCGGGCGGGTGGACGATGGAACAATGTCGTATGTCGCTTCTCGATCAGCGGCACGCGTTGGCCTGTACCATCCACGGCCAAGGATACCAAGTGAGTTCTCTGCTCGGATTCCCTGATATGCTCTCGAACCAGCCAGATAGACAACGAACACGGTTTTTCACGGCCATCGGAAACAGCCGTGCCGATGCTTTCGGGCGATAGATTACGCCAGTGATTGAGCAAGTCACTTACCAAAGGATGATCTATGCCGATGAGGTCCACGGTGTCATCCGCTCTGGCAAGCTCCCGGTCCATGGTTCCGATCCGTTCCGGCGTGCCGTTGCCGGTGGTAATCGAAAATCGTCCGCCTTCCAGGGGGCGGATTCCGCCGCCTTGCTGCTCCAGAGCAATCCTTAAGAAGTTGCTTAAGCGCTTCTGGCTCTCTTCTATATCGGAGAACGGCTTGTAGTCGTCAAGGCTGAAGCGGTCGAGGTCCTGGAACAGCTCGAAGACGACCTTGCGCGCCTCATCGGCATTGGCCATAGCGGCTTCAAGTTCCTGCCTGGTTCGCTTCAATTCCGGATCGGACAGGGCATCCCGGTACAGTTGATCATAACTGAGGCGCTCGGATAGTTGCCCGAGGATTTGTGACCGCAAATTTTCGGTGACATTTCCGTGTTCATCCATCTTCCCCAATGTCCGTGCGATTTCGAGCAGCTTGTCATTTAAAAGAAGAAATATCTTCCCTTCGATAGTGTCCGAGAGAATCAAGTTGTAAACCTGCGCAGTATCCTTCTGGCCGTAGCGATGGATTCGGCCGATGCGTTGCTCCACATCCATCGGATTCCAGGGCAGATCGAAGTTGAAAAGAACACGTGCGAATTGGAGGTTGATCCCTTCCCGTCCCGCTGCGGTGCAAACAAGTACCTTGGGGCCATCGGCTCTTTTGAATCTTTTTTCGGCGGCCACCTTTGCTCCATGGTCTCCGCCACGAAGAACAACAACGCCCTGTCCGGGATATGTAAACTCGATTTCCTTTTTGAGCAAATCCACGGTCGCCAGATAGGTGGCAAAAATAACCACTCTTTCCTTAGAGTCCTGGTTCCACAATACGCCAAGGCCCCGAAGCAGTTTGTCTATTTTGGTTTCACGGGATTTGGGAAAAGCAGACAGAAGATCTACAATCCTGAATCGTTCTTCGGGCAACGCCAAGTCAACTGCCATGGCAGCCATCTCTTCGCCTTCCGCTCCGAAGATTTCTGATGTCTCAGAAGCAGCAGCCATCGCCAGCCTGTCTTTATCCAACTTCTTCACAAGGCGCAATTTGCAGTCCGCGAGTATTCGATCGGCTTCGCTCTTTCCGACAGCATCCTGTGCGAGCCGTGTTTCTTCATGAATAAGTTTGCGAGCTTCCTCCATGAGAGAAGAATGTCCGTCGATATCCAATGCCTGATCCCGCAGAATCGCCTCGTGGATCGTCAGCATTAACAGACGTCTGCGCAATGTACTGCGTACCGCTGCAAAACTTGAGGCTGCGATTTTCTGGAAGATCGTCATGACGAAGCCAATGGCCCGTCCTTTGTTGCCCTGCTTTTTGGCGAGGGCAAAGCCGTCCATCAAGTATTCCCGAAGCTTTCCGTAGAACGTCGTCTCCTCAACGGACATCGTGAAAGACTCAGTGTGAACCCAGCGGCGCGAAAAAAGTGGCGATCCGTCAGATGTGCATGCGTCGGCCTTGGTACGCCGAAACACTACCGCGTTCAGCCGGTGGCGTTCCTCAATCATCTCTTTCGAATCGGCGAAGAGCGTCGGGTTGAGAAGCTGAATCAACATCCAGAAACGGAAATGATCGCCCTGGTGCGGGGTGGCCGACAGCAGAATCAAATCGCGGGAATGACCTCGAAGCGCCTCTGCGAGCTTATAGTTCTCCGTTTTCCGAACTTTCTTGCCGGAACGGTATGCTGAGAGGTGATGGGCCTCGTCGAAAACCACAAGGTCCCAAGGGGGTGCGTCAAGCAGGCGTCGGACCCGCGCCCGGCGTTTGAGGGTATCCACACTGGCAATAAGCCTGTCGTGCTTGGCGAAGGCGTTTGACTTGCGGTCGGTGACATCGCCCTCGCTGCCGAACACCTCGAAGTTTAGGTTGAAGACCTCATTCAACTCTCGGTGCCAATTGTTGACCAGACCGGCAGGAACGACCATGATCGCGCGGCTCAATTCACCACGGCTGGCAAGCTCTCGGAGTACAAGGGCGGTCTCGATGGTCTTGCCCAGGCCCACTTCAGCGGCCACCAGGAATCGTCGCGGGAAAGCCGTGGTGATACGGTGCGTCAGGACAACCTGATGAGGCAAGAGATCGATCCGCGCGGCCGTGAGTGCGGCGGCGTTTTCAATCAGGGGCAGGGATAACGCCTCGTAGTGAAGCCACGCCTGACGCAGACGTTCGGGTGACCCCTCAACGTTTGCAATGATCCGCTCTGTTTTTGAAAGGGCCGGAAGCAGGGCATCCTGGTAAACCCGGCGTTCGCCCGAAGGGAAAAAAACTCGCAGGTATCCTTCTGCGGCCGGAGCAATAACAACGCCCTTGCCGAAATCAGCATGGCTGACCCGTTGCCCCGGCTGGAACGTTTGTGTCACCATCAACTGATCCTCGGATGATGCAGTCCGACCCACGCTTTGCCGTCATAATCCGCGTTGCTGTCTTCGCTGTCGAGAAGACGTTCCACTTCATTTTCCGCCCCGGACCACAGAAGGCGGCCGATATGCAGACCCCGACCCGACCCGGATGCGCTATGCTTCCAATAGTACTCTTCGCTGGCCCCGGTCATAGAGATGCGATTGCGGCCGGACGGAACCCAGAAAATGAGTCCGGCCCGTCCTTCGTACTCATCCTGGAACGAGAGGATCACATCTTTCAGATCATTTTCGATCCAACGCTCTGCATCCAACCCGGACAAAATATCCAGACACCCCTCAAATCCGGAAACCACCAGCGCGTCACCGCCGCCCGCCGGAAGCTCTTCCGGCCAGGCGTTCGCCATGGCGAAAAACTGCCGCACGGAAACCACTTGTGAAGGGTGGGCCACATTCTCGAGCATTTCAGGGCTCCACAGGAGCGTGAAACCACGTCGCATCCAAGCATTGTCCAGACGAGTAAATACCATTATTCATCCTCCTCGGAAAAGAAGAGAGATAGTTGCTTGTGCTTTGGTGTCTGATGCTTGCTTTCCCACGTTCGATAGAGGCTGGAAGCAATTGCAGCAGCATTGCGAATCTGGTTGGTTGCCCCATGCGTCATGTGCCAGGTCAGAAGCGCGGAGAGCGCCGGATGCGGCTTGAGATTGGTGTTGTTCAGCGTTTCGTTGGCGTTAATGCCGCTGCCTTCGAAACATGCCCCGATCAGGAACGCGGCTTGGTCGTAGTCGCTGGTCATACCCCTTCGATGCTTGCCAATCCAGGCAAGGGCTATCTCAGGCGGCGGCGTGAGATAGAATATTTTTTTCTTCTCAAAACACCATCCGCGATTTACATAGTCGGACGGGGCGCTTCCGGTCCCCCGCAGGAATTTCTGCATCTGATCGCGCGCGAGTTCGGCCTTGCCGTCGAACAGGCGCAGGAACATTCGGGTGAAGGGCTCGGCATTGTGCGGCGGCGGTTCTTTAACGCCTCCCGCCTCCTCGTCCAGTAGCTGGTTGATGCCGACCAATGCCTCCAGGACATTGATGGGTACGCCCTCGTCCTTATAGACCTTGCCGTAGTGGCGCGAGAAGTATTCCAGCGCCTTGCCGCGACGAATAACCTGCAGATCGGCCTCGGGAAGACCCTCCTTCTGGTGATGCTCCAACATCTCCTGCAGGCCGCGGACATCTTGCAGTACCTGACGGCGCATCTTGGCCCAGCTTATGGGCTGAGGGTCCTCCATGCGCTTACGACAGACGTGGATGATGTCGTACTCGATTCTCTTGGAGCCGAACTCGCCCGTACCTTTGGTTTCGTCGCTGCGAATCGGGTAGGTGGCTGCAAGGTAGAATCCCGCGTCAAACAACGATTCCAGAACCGCCACCCACGGTGCGTCTTCGCTGTGGTGGAAGGTGAAAGCGAGAAGGCCGCCAGGCTTGAGGAGGCGGTGGGCCTGTTTCCAGCAGGCGGTCAGTAAACGCTGATAGAAAATATCCGCATTGTCTTTGTTGCTCTCTTCGTCTTTGCCAGGCTGGCGGGCGCGATTGGCAACCGCCTCCAGCGTCTTGGGAGTGTATTCCGCCGAGAAATAATCCGGATACTTGTCCTTGAGGGCCAGCCGCAGCCAGACATAGAAAAAGTCCGCAAGCTCGGAATAATGTAGATTGCCGCCGAAGGGAGGATCGGTAATAACAAGGTCGTAGGA
>JAGHBX010000454.1 GCA_021160785.1 Planctomycetota bacterium
GTTCAATAGACCCGGAGATGGTTTTAACAGATACGATAGATTTTTTCGATCTGTTCGCTAACAACACATCAAGGTCACTTGATTTCACTCTTGGTTCGCAATCCGGTAACTTATTTCGATTTTACATGGGACTGTTGCGGAATAAAAAAAGCCTTGAAAATTTCTTTTAGCATCGAATGATTTTTTATGGCTCTATTTGATATCGTCGCTTTTAGAGGTATTTTTGAATATCTGTTTTTTGGTGTTTTCTGGAAAAATTTTGTCATTTAAAAAATTATCCTGTTTTGCAACGGCCCCATTATTTATGCGGGGAGCAATATGTTGACGGGTAGAGTTGGTCCACACAAATTCTTTTATGTAAGACGGATTCTCGTGATTTTTCTCTATTTGCTCAAAAAACAGTACCGTACCATGCCACATAATCACGCTCTGGGATGGCAACCCGGGGAGAATTATTGCGGAAGAGCGGGCAAAGAAACATACAGTTCTTGCTGATAAGCTGAAAGATGCCCTGAGGCATTCGAAACTATCCCCCCAAGCCTATTGCTGATAATAACGGTAATGCTGCATTATCGTTATCTACTCAGTACTGCCATACAAATAATCCATCTCTTTATTTTACAAATAGTTAGAGCTTTTGTTCTACGCTAATAGATATAAAAAATAGAATCTCCGGCGAAAAAAAATAGAAAAACTAATTGACAGGCTGAACACTTATTCATATACTGAGCATATGTTATTAGTGTAGAATGAACATTTTTTATTTAGTCCAATTAGGAGATAAATAATGGATAAGAACAAATTACCTCGCAGGGAAAGAGAAAAACTCTTGCATAGAGAGGAAATATTGGAAGCAGCACTAAGCCTTTTTTCTAGCAAAGGTTTTCATAATGTTTCCATGAAGGATATTGCCAATGAGTCAGAATTTGGTGTCGGTACGCTATATAATTTTTTTGACAGCAAAGAACTGCTTTTCATAGAGCTAATGAAAGTTGGTATTGAAAAAATTGGTCAATTACTTATTCCGATTTTAGACTCAAACCAGCAAGAGCAAGAGAAGTTGTCAGAGTTCATTCGTGTGCATGTTGACATGATCGAAGGCAACATAGAGTTAATTAAGCTATATATTTCCCAGTACGGAATGAGCACATCAGTAAGTCCAATGCTCAAAGATATATTAAATTTAAAAATAATTGTAGCCGCAAAACTTGAAAGTCTCATAAAGGCTGGTATACAAAAACAGATATTTCGACGCGTTCACCCTGAAATTGTGGCATTATCTCTTCGGGCTACATTGGAAGCCTTTGTTTTTGAATGCTTTGCAAATTTTAATAAAACAAAAGTTAAAAAAAAACTTTCAAGAATAGAAGAATTTTTCCTGAATGCCTTGCTTACAAAAAAACAGATAGTGAATCAAAACAATCTAATTTGAGCTGATTTGGAGAATAAAAATGCAATGTAATGAGACGTATATGTTAACTAAATCTAATATTCACAGATATTATCCTTTATTCTTGTTGCTGGGGATATTCTTGTTGCTTATGACGGTAACTGGCTGCAAACAGCATGGTGGACCGCCGCCACAAGGCACTCCTGAAGTAGCCGTTGTTACCGTATATCCGGAGCGGGTGGTCATCACGACTGAATTGCCCGGTCGGACATCTGCCTTCCGGGTCGCTGAAATTAGACCACAAGTCAATGGGCTTATCTTGAAACGGGCATTCAAGGAAGGCTCTGATGTAAATGAAGAAGATTTATTATATCAGATTGACCCTGCCCCTTATCAGGCGGCTTATAACCAAGCCAAGGCCGCAGTTGCCATGATTGAAGCCCAATTGCCAGCTCTACGCGGGCGGGAAAAACGATTCAAAGAACTGGTCGAAAGTCATGCGGTTGGACAGCAAGATTACGATGATGCACTCGCAGCTCTACGTCAATTGGAAGCGCACCTGAAAGCCAGTAAGGCGGCTATGGAAAGTGCAGAGATCAATCTGTCCTACACCCCCATTAAGGCACCAATTTCTGGCCGCATCGGTCGGTCCAATATAACAGAAGGTGCTCTGGTGACAGCGTATCAGCCCATAGCCTTGGCAACTATTCAGCAACTGGACCCAATTTATGTGGATGTGCCCCAATCTACCGCCGAATTGCTGCGACTACAAAATCGTTTAAAAAATGGCAGCCTTAACCACGATGGGGCAAATCAAAACAAGGTAAAGATCATTCTGGAAGATGGTATTCCTTACCCTTTGGAAGGTACACTTCAATTCCAGGATGTTACTGTGGATCCGACTACCGGGTCAGTAATTCTGCGAGTGGTCTTCCCAAATCCAGAAGGTATTCTTCTGCCGGGTATGTTCGTTCGGGCGGTTATTATAGAAGGTGTCAATGAGCGGGCTATCCTTATCCCGCAACAGGGAATCTCCCGTACTCCTAAAGGAGACCCCTTCACATTGATTGTGGATGCTGACAATAAAGTTCAGCAACGGATGCTCACACTCGATAGAGCTATCGGCAATAAATGGTTGGTTTCATCTGGTCTTAATCCCGGTGATCGGGTCATTGTCGAAGGTATTCAAAAAGTCAGGCCCGGCGCTCCTGTAAAGGTTATCCCGTTTAATGCGGGTCGCAAAGAAAATCCGGTTGCCGGAAAAACCGTTCAGTCATCTGCAACCATAAATTAAAAGGAAAATCCTATGCTATCGAAATTTTTTCTGGAGAGACCTGTTTTCGCCTGGGTCATTGCCATTTTTTTCATGCTGCTGGGTGCACTGGCTATTTATAAGTTGCCCATTGCCCAGTATCCCCCTATCGCTCCGCCCTCCATAGCCATTGACTCCTTTTATCCCGGTGCTTCGGCACAGACGGTGGAAAACAGCGTAACCCAAATCATCGAACAAAAAATGACGGGCTTTGACGATATGCTGTATTTCTCTGGTACGAGCGATGCGGCCGGGGCCTCGCGTATTGAATTGACCTTCAAACCGGGGACAGATCCGGATTTGGCCTGGTCTAAAGTTCAAAATAAACTCCAGTTAGCTATGGCCAGCTTGCCGGAGGTAGTCCAGCGTCAAGGCGTTAAGGTCAGCAAATCCACAAAAAATTATTTGCTCCTTGTAGGGCTGATATCCGAAGATGGCAGTATGAGTGGCAATGACTTGCGCGATTATGCCCAATCCAATCTTGAAAAGGTGCTGTCACGCGTGCCTGGCGTGGGTGAGGTTGAAAATTTCGGTTCGCAGTATGCTATGCGCATCTGGCTGAATCCGGATAAGCTGACTAATTATCACCTAACCGTAGAAGATGTGATTATGGCTTTGCGTGCCTACAATGTGGAGGTCTCTGCCGGTCAGTTTGGCGGACTCCCTGCGGTGAAAGGTCAGCGGCTGAACGCCTCCATCATTGTCCAGAATCTTCTTAAAACCCCGGATGAATTTGCCGCTATTCCCCTGCACACCAATCCAGATGGCTCCATCGTACGCGTTAAGGATGTAGGACGGACAGAGTTGGGAACCGAATTTTACGATATTGTGGGCCGCTACAACGGTCATCCGGCTGGTATTATGGCTATTCGGCAGACACCTGGTGCCAACGCGCTGGATACGGCCAATGCTATTAAATCGAAACTAAAAGAGATGAAGCGTTATTTTCCGGCTGGAATGAAGGTCGTGTATCCTTATGATACCACCCCGTTCGTCAAGGTAGCCATCGGTGAGGCGGTCAAGTCTCTGATTCAGGCGATTTTCCTGGTCTTTCTGGTTATGTGGCTGTTCATGGGGAACATCCGTGCCACACTGATTCCCACCATCTCAGTGCCGGTTGTGCTCTTGGGCACCTGCGCCGCACTGGGACTTTTTGGATACTCCATCAATATGCTGACAATGTTTTCTATGGTGATTGCTATTGGATTGTTGGTGGATGATACCATTGTGGTGGTGGAGAATGTGGAACGGCTTATGAGCGAAGAGGGACTTTCAGCTAAGGAGGCCACCGCCAAGTCCATGGAACAGGTTACCAGCGCCCTGATTGGATTTCTTTTAGTGCTAACAGCTTTATTCGCCCCGATGGCGTTTTTCAGTGGCTCCACAGGGATCATTTACCGTCAGTTCTCTGTAACCATCGTATCAGCTATGGTGTTATCCGTGGCAGTAGCCCTGATTCTGACACCGGTGCTGTGTGCGAATATCCTCAAGCCGATTACCAAGGGACATGAGGCGGCGGAGGGTGCGATCCGGCTTTTGCAACCGTTCTTCCTATGGTTCAACCATGGTTTCAACTGGTTTCGCGACAGGTTTGTGGCTCTTGTTGGTTACGGGCTTGCTCGGAAATTGCGTTTCGTAGCTGTGTATATTCTGATTGTGGGAGGGTTGCTCTGGATTTTCAAAGGCATGCCGTCCAGCTACCTGCCGGATGAGGATCAAGGCATCCTCTTGACTCAGATTATGATGCCGGCAGGTGCCACACTTGAACAGACTCAAGCGGTCGCAGATGACTGCCAACGCTATTTTCTCGAACACGAGAAGGAATCTGTGGAATCCTGTATGACGATTGCCGGTATGGCCTTTTCCGGAAGGGGCCAGAACAACGGCTTGCTTTTTATTAAGCTGAAGGATTGGAATTTACGAAAAAGACCGGATTTAAAGGCAAAAGCGATTGCAGGTCGTGCAATGGCGAAGTTTTCAAAAATTCGCGATGCCATTGTTTTTGCCTTTCCGCCGCCGGCTGTCATTGAACTGGGTCAAGCCTCGGGTTTCGACTTTGAATTGATGAATCGCGGGGGTGTCGGACACAAGGCTCTAACACAGGCCCGCAATCAGCTTCTTGGTATGGCGGCACAGGATCCGAGACTGGTAAATGTCCGGCCCAACGGCATGGAAGATGTACCTGAATACCGGATTGATGTGGACTGGGAGAAGGCAGGCGCGCTGGGTGTGCCTATCACCTCAATTCATAATACCATTGCTGCGGCTTTCGGCAGTGCCTATGTCAATGACTTCATTCAAGCTGGACGCGTTAAGCGGGTCTATGTCCAGGCAGATGCTCCCTACCGTATGTTACCCAAGGATCTGGAAAAACTTTATGTCCGCAATACATCCGGCAAGATGGTTCCGTTTTCTTCGTTTGCCTCCGGCCACTGGAGTAGCGGTTCTCCCAAGTTGGAGCGATTCAATGGCTTTCCATCAATGAATATTTGGGGCGAGCCAACACCGGGCAGAAGTTCCGGCGAGGCTATGCAAACCATGGAAGAAATAACTTCTAAGTTGCCGACGGGAATCGGTTATGACTGGACAGGGCTTTCTTATCAGGAACGACAGTCTTCATCTCAGAAGGGTTTGCTTTATACTTTCTCCATTCTGATTATGTTTCTTTTTCTGGCGGCCCTATATGGAAAATGGGACATTCCTATTTCAGTTCTGCTCATTCTGCCTTTGGGGGTCATAGGCGGCTTTATTGCTTCGGCAATGCGGGGATTGTCGAATGATATTTATTTCCAGATTGGCATGATGAACACGCTGGGGCTAGCTACCAAGAACGCCATTCTGATCGTCCAGTTTGCCAAGGAAGGGGTGGAGGAAGAAGGGCTGGGATTGATCGAGGCAGCGCTTCGTGCGGTGAAATTGCGGTTTAGACCGATCGTCATGACATCGCTGACGACCGGCATTGCCGTGCTTCCCATGGCGTTCAGCACGGGAGCGGGAGCGGGAGCTATGGTGGCCATTGGTACGGTGGTATTGGGAGGCATGTTCACCGGTACGATTCTCGTGGTCATGTTTGCTCCGCTGTTTTATGTGATGATTGAGAAAACCTTTGGCAAACGAAAAAAAAGTGAAACTGTAAAATATGTTAATGAAAATCCATCAGGGGTTCAATGATATGAATAGACAATTATTATTTTTACTGATTGGAATAATCCTCTTTCTATGCGGCTGCTCTATGGCACCGAAATACACAAGACCCCAGGCACCGATACCAACGGATTGGCCAGAGGGGTTGGCCTATCCGAACAATCAATCACCTGAAGATACCATAGTTATCGAGAATCTCAGGTGGCAGGAATTTTTCACCGACTCCAAACTACAACAGATTATTGAGACAGCTCTGAATAACAACCGAGATATGCGGCTTGCTGTGCTGAATATGGAAAAAGCAAGGGCTCTCTATGGTGTTCAGGGGACAGAGCTGTTCCCAGTGGTCAATGTGATAGGCAGTGGAAGCAAACAACGCAGTTCTACCGATTTTACGGCTATCGGACAGCCGAGAACAACCAAGCAATTTAGTGTCGATCTTGGTATAACTTCGTGGGAGATTGACTTTTTCGGTCGCATCCGCAATTTAAAAGAACGAGCGCTACAGGAGTATCTATCCACGGAGCAGGTCCGTTGCAGCGCACAGATCGCGTTGGTATCCGAAGTTGCCAGGGTGTATCTGACACTTGCCGCAGATAGAAAAAAACTCAATTTAGCCCAATCCACACTTAAAACACAACAGAGTATTTATGATTTAATTCAGCAACAATACGAAACAGGCATTGCCACCGAATTGGACCTTCGCCAGATGCTAATGCAGGTCGAAACAGCCCGTGGAGATGTTGCTCGCTATACGCAACGGGTCGCACAAGACCGAAACGCATTAGATCTTCTGGCTGGCTCCACGGTGTCGGAAGAACTCTTACCCCCTAACCTGACAAGCGTTAGTCCACCCAAGGATATCTCACCAAGTCTGCCCTCCGAGGTCCTTCTTCGGCGACCGGATATTATGGCAGCTGAACATCAGCTAAAAGGCGCTTATGCCTATATCGGTGCTGCTCGAGCCGCTTTTTTTCCCCGCATTTCACTAACCACTGCGGTTGGAACTGCAAGTAATGAACTATCCAGCCTATTTGGCTCCGGTAATGGAACATGGAGCTTTGCATCTGGAGGCACCATGCCAATTTTTGACGCTCGCACTTGGGCGGCATACAGGGTTAGTAAATCGGTTAAGAAAATAGCGTTGACCCAGTACGAAAAGACCATCCAAACGGCATTCAAAGAGGTGGCCGATACCCTTGCCGTACGTGGCACTGTGGACCAACAAGTAGCGGCACAACAGTCTGTAGTTAATTCTACACAGAGAATCTATAGCCTCTCAAATAAACGCTATACCAATGGGATTGACAACTACCTGAGTGTCCTTGATGCACAGCGTTCGCTTTATGGCGCACAACAAGGGCTTATTTCCCTGCAATTAGCCAAGCTCGTTAACGAGGTGAGGTTTTATGCGGTATTGGGCGGTGGCGGAGGATGCCTGGAGGCCCCCGAAACCTCTGTGAAGAAATAGGTGATTGAAA
>JAGHBX010000394.1 GCA_021160785.1 Planctomycetota bacterium
CATCGAGCTCCATATCCGCCCGCAATTCGCGCGGAGCAAAATTGCCGTGCATCGCCCGGGAATCCCGACCGTCCGGGGTTGTTATCCATGGCAGATGGGCGGTGCAGCCGTGCCGGTCCACGTAATCCCACCGGGTGTATACGATCATGCCGTCATTGGTTACGCTCGGCTGCCACTCGTTGGTCTCGTGGACGCTCAGGCCGTAAATGTCGCTTCCGTCGGCCTTCATGTCGTACAGCGTGTAGGTGGGGCAAACCCTGCCGCAGCGGAGGTATCCGCCGCGCCGCTCGGAGATCATTGCGACACGGCCGTTGGGCAGCCAGCACGGGTCGAAGTCATTCCACGTGCCGTCGGTGAGCTGTTCGAGACCCGATCCATCGACATTTACCTGGAAAATGTGGTAACAACGCCCTTCGTCCCAGTGACCGCGGGAGGGGTCGGTGTGATACCGGTGGGCTTTATCACCGGTGCACTCGACATAAGCAAAGAGGATTGTTTTGCCGTCGTAAGACAAATCCGGCGAAAGGAAGGAGCCGTCGGTGAGCTTTTGGCCTTTGAGTCGACCCCGCTCAACGACCGAATCGGCGAGCACATCGGTAAGCTGCGGGTTGTCTCCGAAGGGATCGGTCAGTACGTACATGCCGCCGCCGGGTTTGGTATTGATGCCGTAGTATTGATCGCACATGTGGTTAAAGCCCGAGCGATGGCGTTTGATGAAGAGAATCTTGTCGAAATCGAGCAGCGGATTCGAGAAGGCGATTTTGCGGCGCAGCTTGCAGGCTTTCTTGAACAATTCAAAACGCTCTTCAGTGTCTTCCAACTTGACGCCCACGGCACGGGCGTGCAGTTGCTTCAACTCGGCGGCCATCTGCGTCAAATCCGGTGCAGCAAGCGTCTTTGAGAGGTCGTCCAGCAGTGCGGCCGTTCGACGCAGGATGACATCAAGAGAGTCGCGGTCGGAATCCAGGATCAGGGACTGTCGGTTGAACGTCTGGTCGGCATGGCCCAGAATATGTTTGCGGTTTTGCAGATCGCGCCGGATTGTCTCATACTGCATTTCGACTTCGTTTTTCGGAGAGGTGATAATCATGCCGGACGACTCGTTTGCCGTGAAAGCGATACCCTTCGTAAGAATTCGCAGTTCGGCAATTGACGTCCAGGGCCGACCGCCGACTTCGGAGAGTGCACGCAGCTTTATATAGCGTCCTTTAGCGGGTTTTGCAAACTTGACGGTGCTTTCGCCGCTGCGTTTGGCGAACGTCCCGGCGACAACCGCCCTGCCGAATTTCTTCCTGTCGTCGCTGACATAAAACTCATAATCCTTTATCGTACCGTTGCCGCCGCCGGGCCTTGGGAGGTAGCTGAATCCGTCGATGGTATAACTTGCTTTCAGATCGCAGATTAGATCGTGAGGATGACCCGTTTCGCCGGAGCCCCAGTAAGTGTGCCACATCGTCTGCGGGTCGCCGTCCATCGCCTTGAAGGCTTCATAACTGCCGGCTTCACTGTCGGCGGCGATCTTGACGGTTACAAGTTTGGCCTGGCAAAAGCCGGATTCGCAAATCAATGCGACCGCCAGAACCGCCGTCAGAACCACAAATTGTGCAGTTTTCATCTTATCATCCTTCCATGTGCTCTAAATGACTCGATCACAACCGATGTTATATGATAAACGAAAAAGGCCTGCGATTCAAGTATTTGTCCGCATTATCGAAGATTCTTGCAGAACATTTGGGCTTGTTGTGTCGTTACGGACAGGGTTCAGTCAGTTTCTTCTTCGATCAGCAACCGGGAGAGTAATTCGGAGAGGTACCGGTGTGAAATCTCGCCGACGGCGCAATAAGAGTATTCACCGATGCGGGCCGACACCATGTTGTTGCTGGCGAACGAGCTCTTCCAGAAGACATGCTTGCCGTGCGCAAATTCAGTACTTATTCCGAGCGTTTCGGGTCGGTCGGTTACAATGACGATACTCATGACTCCCTGTGGTGTGTCAACGACATAGCTGCCCACGACGCCGCCCTGGAAATGCCTGACGCAGCAGCCTCTAAGCGCCAGACCCTGTTCGGGTGTGGGCAGGCGAGGGTTGAATCCGAGCTTTTCCCTGAAGTACTCAGCGAGTTTTTCCGGCTGGGCTTCTGCAAAGAAACCGTTGTGCTGTGCGAGGTTGTTGCGGTGAATCTGGACAAGGGCTTTTTGTGCGGCCATGGCGGGCGACGGTGTCAGCATATCTATAACAAGCGGTGCAATAATAATCATTGCGGCCACGGCGCCGGCGACGATAACCCAGCTCCGGCGGTGTGCGCGAATATCGAAGATGCGGCTCACCAGGCGTGCTCGCGCAGGCGATTTGTCCGCCGGCAGGCTGTCCCGTATTCGGTCGGCAAGATCGGGTGCGGCGCTGACATTGGCGAAAGCACTTTTCAGCCTGGCGGCGAGTGCGCGTTTTTCCGCAAGTCGGCTGCGACACAGTTGACAGCTCTCAAGATGGGCCTCTTGTGTCTCGCCGTCCTGCATTATCCGCTCAAATTGTTCTTCTGTAAGGTGACTCATTGTCGACCTCCTGTCCATCCCATTTCTTCGGCCCAGGAAGACAGATGCTCCCTGAGTGCGGCCCGAGCCCGGCTCGTGCGACTCTTGACGGTTCCGACCGCAACGCCGGTGATTTTGGCGACGTCTTCCTGACTGAACCCTTCCACATCGACAAGGAACAAAGTCAGCCGTTGATCGTCGGCAAGGCTCGCCAGGGCCTTAATGACCTGTTCGTCGGAGAAATTCTCCAGCAAATCCTGCGGATTCGACCATACCGTCTCGATAGCGACAGGCTTGTGCTCTAAACCATCCTCATCGAGGGGCAGATGCGGTCCGGCGGTTTTTTGACGTCGAAGCCGGTCGATCCAGGTGTTGCGCAGGATACGCATCAGCCAGGCTTTACAGTTTGTGTCGGTTTTGAAAGAGCCGAAATTCTCAAACGCCTTGAGGAACGTTGTCTGCACGAGGTCGCCAGCGGTTTCCCTTGCACCGCACAGCGCAAATGCAGCCCTGTACACTGCGTCAATGTGCGCGCAAGCAGTCTTTTCGAACCGGCTTCTGAGAGTCATAGGCCCGCTTGTTCTCGCTTCAATCTTCTTAACGTTCGTGTCCCTTGATACGTTGCATACAAATCACAAATCTTCGATTTTACTCTCGCTGACCCGAATTGACAACGCCGTGGGTTGGATTGGCGTCCTATGGCGGGTTTGGCAAACTTAACGGTCGTATATGATAACCGAAAAGGACCTGCGATACAAATATTTTAGTATCGTCCCAAAGTTAGGGGATAGATTGAAAAAGGCTTGAGTTGCGATATCATATTGTTGACAAGACGACACTTTTATCACAGGGAACTCAAGCCATGCAGGATATTATAACGCTGGAAGTTTTAAGTGCTACATCAGAAAAGGGATTTTCACTGGATGAACTGATTTTTCGGACAAAGGAGCTGTTCGAAAAGGAGGGTCTGGCCGGTTTTGAAATATCATAAGACTATCCCCCACCAGAGAAAAGACCAAGCAGGTCCATCCAGTTCCGTTGGTATGCCCATAGACGGAGTATATGTATGGTCAGGAATGGAAACATCTCATACGATTGATGACGCCGGATCGTTCCTTCATGCAGTTCTTTTTTTGATGGCTCCCAGAGTGCGGCTCCTCAAGACTCCCAACTCTATCTGATGGAAAGAATCGCTACATTAGACGCAGTCTCAGGAATTTGAGAAGTAATGGAACGATATGACGGGTCTAATCGTTTTGATGGACAAGCAGAGACATTTTCCTGCAATGAATTTAAGTGCCCTAAGCACATTTAGCTCAATGGAGATCAGGACATGAAGGTGGCGGTTCCATCAGCACAGCCGAAACTTGATGCTCATACCGAAGCTGAGCTGCATTGCAACAAATACATGCTAATTATTGATATTGATACTATGAGATACGAGGCAATAGCGAACCCGGTAACATCACAGGAGAAAACTGCCGCTGTTGATCTTCTCGTCCAGAAACTCGTGCAGAAAAGTGTTCGGAAAGTGCTGACAGATAAGTGTAGCTGCGACATGCAAAAACGCTTTTGGGTTGCAGGAATTCAGACAATTGATGTCGATACAGGCACGGCCCGTAGTATGGTTGAACAACTGAAGGAAGTGTGCATGGCCGAAACCCTGATTCTGCCTGTTAGAGAGATCCTGGGGTAGGTCGGTAGTAAAGGTTATATTTCTTATGAATACAGGATAGTTCCGTTTCTATAGAGACCCAATCTCAAGAAATTGAATCTTGGATGAACGGGCGGAAATGACATTAGAAGTGTCAAAAACAGCCTGTTGACTTGGCCATTGTTGATATTTCACTTAACGGAACGAGCGGTTTGGAGCTTACTGAAAGGATAAATCTGCGATGGCCCGACCTTCTTGTCCTGATATTTTCTTCACACAATAAAGCGGCGTATGTCAGACGCGCATTTCGACGAGACGCAAGAGGTATTGATATGACCAGACGTGACATGAAAGGAAAAACCATGAGATTCCACCGGCCCACCAGCCAAAGGAATTGTCCGGAATGTGGCGGCAAGATGATGGAGGTGGACCGCTGTCACGAGAACGGAATGCTGTTTGTGTGGCATGAGTGCAACAGAGAGGATTGCAACGGACAATGGTTGCAGAAGATACCTCAGAAATCTCAGAATAGGATCGGCACTGGCAGTTACAGCCGATAATCAATTTGCGAGTCAAAGGACGCTTGATAACTTTGATGTACAATTTTTTACATGGAACGTTTGGGCTTGTTGAGTCGTTATGAACAGGGAGACGGGGTGTACCGTCTGCGATTATTTGCAAAGTAAAGTATAGCGTTAATCAGGAGTACAAAGAATGGGCAAAAGAACCTCAGTGTTGATGATCGTTGGCATTATCTGTGTTGCCGCAGCGTTGGTTATGAATCTTCCGCTGACTGCAGTTAAGGCTCAAATGGGGCATGAAGGTCATGGGCAAATGGGCAGGATGATCATGAAAAATCACCCGCAAGCAGCACCTTTGACCCTTGAGAAAGTGTATTCGGGACATCTGCCGATGGTGTCGGCGTCCATTGACAAGGCTCTAAAAGCCGTGGAGTCAGGGGACAAAAAGACTGCGCTATCGGAACTGAATAAGGCAAAAAAGATGATTGCCGAGATCAATCTTGCAATCGGCAAACTGGTCAAGCCCAAATTTGCCAACGCCCGATGTCCTATGATGAACTCGCCGATCAACCCGG
>JAGHBX010000626.1 GCA_021160785.1 Planctomycetota bacterium
CAGCAAGATTTGGACTTACAAGGGACTCGACCGCACACTCTCGACGGTGTCTATTTCTGACGGTTTACTTTACATAGCCGACGTTGCCGGGCGATTGCACTGTCTTAACGTTGACACCGGCGAAGTGCAATGGATTTACGAGTCCGACAGCCGGACGATTGCCTCGGCGCTGGTAGCCGACGGAAAGATTTTTCTGCCCACAGAGAAGCACCTCCACATCCTGGCCGCAGGAAACCAGATGAAGCTCCTGAGTCGCATCAGTCTGGGCGTGCCATCGTGGATTACTCCCGTCGCAGCTAACGGAACGCTTTACATCGCATCAAGGAATTACTTGTGGGCGGTGAAACACAAGGATGCCGAAAAATAAACGCACGCAAAGCGTGCCTCCACCCCATTTAGCTCTCAGCCCGCCGATACATAGGCTCAGCCTCATCAAGCCGATTCGTAGCCTCCAGCAACCCCGCCAGATTATTCAGAGTCACAGCGACGTGTTACGTCGCCTGCCGCGTCGAAGCAAAGTGAAGACTGGTTAAATTAAAGGTCCGCAATACGAATGGCGGTTCGTTAAGGCTGCTATAACCCGATTTTTGGGCTGTCATAGCCGTTTTCTTCCTCCTAAGCAACCGCCATTCGTCCGCGATACCTATTTTGGCACATTTTAACCACTATCTCATCTCTCATTCGCGGAATAATTGAAGGGTCATTATCCATTATCGAAAAACTCAAAATAATTGTTGCAACCATTACTAATTCCTATATAATTATAAGTTCTTTGAGCGTTACTGCTGCTGCGAATATATTTTGCGGTGATGATAGTTTTTATCGAGGGTCTCTCATGCCAAGAGGGTTGATAAGAATCTCTCTCATCAGACAGCATCTGGTTGTGTTGGTTTTGAAATATGCCGTTTGCAGACTTGCCGGTCTACCCTTTTTTTCGATTTCATTTTATCATTTCTTACACGGAGAATTTCTATCTCGACGGAGGTGTTCGACCAATATCTTTTATTGTTCCGAAAGTTCATTTATCAATGCCTGGTTTGGCAGGCAAAAGGAGGTAGTGTGATGAAGTTAATTTTTTTCAACTGATCGTTAATAGCGGACTTTAGCAATAAACTGTCAACTTAATCGGAGGTATTTACAATGAAAATTAATACAGTTTCATATTGTATGTTGTTTTTGGCAACGGTAGTGATGGCCACGTTTGCCGTCGCCGATTCACCGGTAACGACGGGACTCGTTAAGCACGTCGACGCAAGTGCCTTCACCGGGCTTAATGACAGCGACCCCGTTTCTGTCTGGCCGGATTTAGCCGGCTACGATGACATGGTTACGTACGCCGGTGAACCTACATACGTAACAGGTGTTATCAACGGCCTGCCGGTAGTCCGGTTTAACGGTGATGGCGGTCTGGTAGCGACTACTGAGACTACACATTTCAGTGGCGACCAGCCGCACACAGTCTTCGTCGTGGCGATTGCGACAGAATTTTCCGGCAATGCCAGATGCCTCTGGCAAATCGGTAGAAATTCCGGTGGAAAATATTCATCATTCGCTCTTGAATCAGCCAGTTCGATCGGCAACCGAATGGGAAATGGGTATAACAAATTTATCCCCAGTCCGCCGTATGTTTTGGGCGGAGCGGATCTATTTGTCAGCGGGTATTCCGGCGGAGGGTACGTTAATTATTCATTGGATATCAATGGTGCAGCAATACCTGCTAATCCGAATAACCCCAATAATAAAATGAGTATGGACGAAAGCACTATTCGTGTAGGAAACAAGAATAATGATACTGCAAGTTTTAATGGGGATATTGCGGAAGTTCTGTTTTTCAATCGTTCACTTTCAGCAGATGAAGAGAATGAAGTTGGTCATTATCTTGCAACAAAATATGGCCTTACCACATCGTATACTGAACCGACGTTCTATCTTCTTAATTATAGTCCTGCTGACGGCGCCCAGCGAGTTGGTCAGGATACTCAGTTGAGTTGGGATGCTCACGGTGTTGATGGAACTCCTACCTACAAAGTGTATTTCGGAGACGAACCTAATGATGTTGATCCGCTTCACACACCTGGCCCAGTTACGACTACACAGGACACTTTTTATGCGCCTACAACAGCTCTTGCACCGGCTACAGTATATTATTGGCGAGTAGAGGCTACTGTTGACAGCAATAGCATAGAGGGCGATATTTTAACATTTACCACTGGTGGCGATATTGCCAATCTGTCTCCTGATGGTTCAATTGGTCTTGCTACTGATGAGCTTACAATAAGCTGGGCGGCTGAATCGGCCGAATCTACTTACATCGATGGATATAATGTGTATCTCGGAGAGACTCTTCCTGGAACTCCTACTGATACGGTTACTGAAAATCAGTGGATGGTATCGGGATTAACAGATGATACCATATATCAATGTAAAGTTGAAAGCCTGCACGATGGCTCACCGGTAGGCGAAGCTACTGTTAGCTTTACAACGGGTAAACTTGCCGGTTACTGGCCATTCGATGACAACCTGACAGATATCATTGATGCCAATGATGCTTCAAGAGCCGATCCTCAGTATGCATCCGGCTTTATTAACGAAGGTTCTGCGGCTGATTTTGCAGGTGATCTTGGCAACGACCCGGTCGTTGTTCCATTATTACATGCAGTCGGTGCAACAGCAAACTGGACGATCAGTTTTTGGGAATACAGCTACGCCGACGGCGGCGGATGGGAATCCATACTTGGTTGCGGTACGGATAACGACGGATGGAAGACATTTGAGTTCGGTCGTTACACCTCTAACCGTTATGTATTTGGTCTGAATCAGGGCGGTGGTTATGATTATTCGCCGGATGATTCCAGCTTCCTCAGAGAAGGATGGCATTTCCATGCAATTTCTCACAATAGCGAAGCCAGAACTATTGACTGGTATGTCGATGGCGGTCTCATAAAAACATACACCGGGACAAACGTAACCCTTGCCCCGGACTTGTATGTTGGGAACGTTAAAGGTCTTTCTCAGCCGTTCAACGGAAAAGTTGATGATCTTAAGCTCTATAGCAGACCTCTAAGCGCCGGACAGGTATTGCAGGCCTATATTGACGGTGTAAATGGCGCGCCTATCAATCCGGTTCCAGCCAGTGGTTCGCAGGATATGCCATGGGATCCAACTCTCCAATGGATTCTTGTTGAGGTTCCAACAGGAATATCGATCGAAGTTGGCAAACTACCGGATCTTTCAGATGCGACACCTATTGCTCTGGCAGCCGATGCTACCAGTTTTGATGTCTTAGCAGGCCTTGGCGTCAAACTCGATCCGTCCACGGGATACTTCTGGAGAGTTACCGCTACATATCCTGCTAAAACGTCCGCAGGACCAATATGGTTCTTCACTGTACGCGATTTGTTGGGTGATATAAGTGGTAACCTGGTGGTTAATACTGGCGATGTCCCTCTAATGGCTGATATGTGGCTCGATGACGCCTTCTTAACCGTGCCATCCGGGACCGAGTATGACTTTGTAGATCAGGAAGTTTGGGGTGCAGACCCTAATCTCGAGGATTATGATGCCTATGTTACCCCTGGCGGACCTTGGGGAGAAAGTAAATTATCGGTTAAGACCGATCCTACGGATCCGAATGGGCTTTTTGATCTTCCGAGCCAGACACTTCTTTGGACAGCTTGGGGTGAAGGTCAGCAACTTTGCGGTCTTGTTTTCCCGGAAAGTGTTAACTTTAACGACTTTGATAAATTCGGCTTCTGGGCTTATCAAACAGGGTGTAGCGGCAATATGCAGTTTCGTCCTATCGAAGAAGGAACCTTTAACCGACCATTTACGAAAACCGTTTACGGTTTTGGGAGTAACAACGACAAATGGCATAGATACGAGTGGGAAATTGGTGCTCAAGCCAGCGCCAATATCTACAAAGTCGATATCTGGGTTGCGGGTACTGACTTCACTATAGAGTATGGTAATTGGTACCTGGTTAAGGACGGTGTCGAAGTTGAAGTTTGCCTGGAAGAAAATCGGATTCCTGAGGACCTTAATTCTGACTGCTTGGTAAACCTGCTTGATTTGGCGGTCATGGGTGGAGATTGGATGCTGGATGCAAGCAACTAATTAACAGCCACTTATGACCACAACAACGTTGAGAGCAAAAACCGGCTGGGGCATCTTAAGATGCCCCAGCCTTTTATTATATTCCTCTTAATTACCTTCACACCTCGCCACCCCAAAATAGTAAATATGGAACATCCGCCATGGCGGAGTAAATCGTAAATATGGTACGTCTGCCCGCGGCGGAGTCAATTACAATTTCCCATTCAGAAAGGGGAACAGGAATGAACGGCCAGATCAACCTGCGTCTATCCTTTGGCCCACTGTTCATACACCTGGTCCAGGGCCGCCTCTTTCGGATCGCCGGCGTGAAGCGCAACTTTATACCTCAGCCTGAGCGTTTGCCCCTTCGCCAGTCGCCACGGCTGCTTCTGAAAGTTCAGCGGCGAAGGCGACAGATGGCCGTAGTCGCGAGTAAACCAGATCGCAGGCCAGGGGTTATTCGGATGCGTCATCACCGCGATGCCTTCGACCAGGTCGCCGCGGCCCCTGCGTTTGCCGTGAAAGCCGCACCATCTCGCCTCCTTGCCGTATGTACCCTTGGCGCCAACGCCGCCTTCGGAATTGGCGAGCACTCCGCCATAAGTCGGTGATATGTCCGAAGCGGCTCGAATCGCAAAGAACGAGTGCTTCGCCTTTTTAACCTCGACATCCTCCACTGCGGTAAGCGTGAAATCGCAGTCGATACACCATAAGCGATCACTCACCGCCGTCACGACAAACCTGCGCTCATCTCGCATCGGCGAACCGGAATCCTTGCTTACCCACTGACATTTATCGAGTATCTCCGCCGAACTCTTCGTTACCTCGCCGAGCGCCAACTCAACCGACCGTATCTGCCCCCCCTCCAACGAGCCGTCGCCCCAGTAGTCGCCGCCATTCATCGGCTCACAGCCTAACCACAGCCCCCGATGATGCGGATAAGGCAAAGCCGACTCACTCGTCAGAGACATCCCCGACACAGGCCCGTTGACCGGGCAGAAATACGGATACTTGAGACTCTCATGCGCCCGATAGCTCGTAAGCGGCATGTTATTAAGCCGCACCAGCACATTGGCGCCATTGCGATACGCCGTCAAACCCTTAGCCTCCGGCACTGGCTCGGTGTAATCAACCGCCACGGCCCTTTCGCACGGCAATAACCCCGCAGCCAAACCAAACAAAGCCGCCGATCCACCTCGCAAAAAATCACGTCTGCCAATATCCATATCAATATCTCCTCAACTGACATTTCCCATATAACATTTTATGTCTTAGCACAGCACCGCACCGGGCTTCTTTTCTAATAGAATATCAATACTGTCTCAAAAACTCAAGCTTTCCAACAAGAGCCACAGGGCAACCGCATCTTATCAGTATCAAAAATGTGG
>JAGHBX010000315.1 GCA_021160785.1 Planctomycetota bacterium
GTCATTGTCCGCAAGGGGAAGGGCAACCGCAAACGTCTCGTAAGGTTCGGCACGTCACTGGCCCGGCACTTTCAGCAGTACATGGCCTGGAAAGAAAAGGCCGGGGAATCGACAGAGCCTCAGGCCTGTGTGTTCCTTTCAAGCAATACCGGCAGGCATATGACCAGGCGGGCCATTCAGAAGGTTTTCAAGAAAGCCGCATTAAGGGCAGGCTTGCCGGAGCATTATTCAATCCATTGCTGCAGGCATACCTATGCCTGCGAGCTTTACCGTGCAAGCGGCTACAACCTGCGGCTGGTTCAAAAACAGCTTGGCCATTCAAACAGCCGTATCACCGAAGTCTACGCGGACATATTCCACCCGGACACGGAAAAGTCACTGGAGAAGCTCTACAAATAAAGGGTTCTCTTGAAAGAATAACGGTTTTCTGAATTTAGGAGTAAAGTAAAAATGAAACTAAGAGCACTATTATTGGTTACGGCTTTTACTTGTTTCACACCCTTTGCATTTGCAACCCATTTTGCCGGAACATGGGACATCACCTTGTATGGTGATACGAACATTTCAGATGGCGTCACTATTGGTTCGTCATCTGCTACGCTTGAACTTACAACAAGCGACAGCATCCTGTATACAGCAGAGTTAACCAGTGGCGAATCAACCGCCAGTTACACGATGAACCGCAACAACAGCCTGCTGTCACTGACACCACAACCTGCTGAATTCGACACTTGGACGTTATGCAACAGTTATATGTTCTCGGACGGCTCCAATGGGGCGTTTTTGTTGATGGGACAGGACAGCCCTGCTGATATCAGTATAAACGTATCGGGATGGACGGATGCCGTATCACCGGTTTTATTGTCAGATATTACAGGCGTATGGTCACTAAACGTAGTTGAAGACTGGAATCTTCGCAGCGATCCCCTTGAAGCATTTACGCTTTCTACGCGGCAATTAACAATCAGTGACGCGGGCAACGGCCAGGCCAATGTCGATATCGAACTGACATCGGATGAAGGTATGCAACAATTGCTTATGAACTTTGACGGTAATATCCTGACTCCTGCCAGTCAGCCGGATAATTGCATTCTTAGCCATTTTGCCATTTACACGGATGGCCAGGGGCTTGCTTTGGCACGGATTGCCACGGAACTCGACGATGCAACCGATGTTTCCGTTACCATAGGACTCGGTCAGCCCGTGCCTGAACCGGCGACCCTGAGCATACTCGCATTGGGCGGTTTGATGGTCTTGAGGCGGCAAAAATGTGATGTGTAGAAAATATTGGGCGACTTGAAACAGATGTATTTTTGATTGGAGGATAATGAGATGAACAGAATTATGAGAATTGTTTTTGTAGCGGGTTTTACGGCAATAATTACAGCAGTACCGCTCTTTGCCGGTCAGGCCGATATATCCGGCGATTACTGGTACGGATGGCTTGGGGCAAATGCGACAACCGGTGTGCCTGGCAGTGACTCCGGTACCATGTCAGCATCGGACACTACTTGGACAATCCAATACACTGATGACGGCGGCGGTTCGTACACCGAGACTATGCAGATAGACGATAAGCGGGTTATCAGGGGCGGTTGGCTGGAGGTTGACGCTACACAGGACGGTCAATCCGGCACATTGACCATGGCCAGCACGGGCAATGTCCTCGTGGATGTTACCCGGACACCGGATGCCGATGGGGATTATGGCTTTGGCTTGTATCACAAGAAAGCAACGGGAATGCAATCGTCAGATATTGCGGGACATTATGCCTGCTTCGACCACTGGCTCGATGTGTCCAGCCGTGGCACCAGCACCGGCTTCGGCACTGTAAGTTTTGACTCCGACGGTTCGTGGAGTTACATCTCGCCCGGCGGTTCCGGGACAGGTTCTTGGAGCCTCAATGGTAATGCAACCGCTTCGCTGAGCATCGCAGGTGAGGAAACGGTCGAGCTTGGCATAGGCCCGGGTGGCCTGATGACGTTTTTTGATACCGATCCGTTGGAGAGTGATGACCTTGGCCATAGCATTCTGCTCAAAAAAGGCACGGGACGTACCGCATCAGAAGCACTCGGAATATACCTGCTCCAAGGCTTATATACTGATAACGGCGAGAATCCCCTGACCGAATGGGGACAAGTTAGCCTTCAGGATGACAGCTACTGGCTCATGGCCTGCCAGAACAGCGACGGGGAATCTTATACCAAAAGCGGCACATGGAACATCGAAGGTGATGGCTATCTCCAGATGACAGAATTCACTACAGGTTCTCTGCTCTACGAGGGCTATCTCAGCCTCGATGCCGGTTTGATTGTGGCAGCAAGAATGGGCGATTATACCGGCACGGCCATGATGGTCCAGGTCCCGGAACCCGGCACACTTTGTCTTCTCGCTTTCGGTGGTATAGCATTACTTCGTTACCGACGGCGACTAATCACCAAAGACATGTAAAGCATCTATGCCCATACTCAGTATGCTTGAGGATTGCCCGCTAAAAGGGAAGAAAGCCGCTTATAGGTATGTAACGATGTCGCTACCACAACAACCTTATCAATCCATGCCCTGATATGTTTTGCACGTTAGCGAAAGCACTTGAATGCAGTCATTTGGGGGCGTTTACCAAAACTAATCACAATCCACGTGAAATTCCTCGCCGCAATGTTCGCAAATGATGGCTGCTTCGCCGCAGCCCCGCCAGAAAGAACCTGTGGGAGAGCCGTCCCATTGATGTGGATTCCTGACATTCGTTGCATAACCACCATCAGTTTTACGGATATCGCTGCGGTGAAAGACATTGCTTTTATCACAATAAGGGCATTTTACTGTTATATGGTCCGAGGGCCGTGCCATGATACGATTCTCCAAAATTACCTTGTATATCTGTTGTGAATTATAATTTTTTCAGGAACGGCTGTCAACACAAACGCTCTGAATCAAGGTTTGGCAGGGAAAAGCAGGGAATCGACAAAATCTCTTGAGCCACCTTCCTTTTCGATTGCAAGATACTGCTCTGAAGATAGAACATGAGGACTCTTGATTAGCGGATCGCATATTATATCGGGGTATATTTCATCCGGGTCCCGTGGTGCCCTGAGTGTGCTTACATCTTCGAGAAATTCCTGTCTTCTGCGTTCGTACAATTCCGGATAGTTCTCTTCAAGATAAAGCATCTCGGCATATTTGGCCAGTGTTTCTTCACAAGTAGCTGGGCCAAAAGTATCATCACAACCGAACTGTTCAGCCATTTCATTCGCCACCTTAACAGCCTTTTTATGTCCCGCTTCATGAGCGAGTATGCAATCCGGTGGAAAGGTTGCAAGATATTGCATTATCCGTTCGTAGGGCTTTCCATCCCCAAGTACTGCTCTGGTAATACGTACTGTAGGAAGAAAAACATAATCAGGGGCTCTGTCCACTTCGAAGAGGCCTGCCTCAAGATCCTCTGTATAGATGCTGGCCGATTCGGGCAAATTCGTTTTTCTCAAACAGGGGCCTACTACGAGGTACCTGTGCAAAGCTTTGTATTGATTGCTGGTAAGGCTTGCCAATGGTATTGATTTCTCATAAATCTGTCCTGCGCGTGAGTAATTCGGAAGTTCGAGGTTGCAAAACAGACAAACATTCCCACGACTGTCATAATCGCAGCCTAAAACGTGAAATTCTTCCAGGCCCAGCCTTGTTGTAGCGAATTCCAAACCTTTCATGATAGCTTCTTTCATAGTTGTCACTATATAGAGATTACAATTGAGGTTTATAAAGACTATCCCCGTCAATGATTTCCTGCGCGCTAAGTAGCTTCAGTTTGTGGTCTGCTTGAACTATTTTCGATAAGTTGTTTTTTGTCTTAGCGGATGTGGCGACAATTACAATCCGATCCAAGCCGGCTTTGTAGCATTTTTTAATGTTTCTGAGAACGTCTGATTTGCCGGTCTCAATCTCGAAGGCAATCCGTTTGCCATTCTTGACAGCCAGAATATCCACTGCCTTGCCGCCGCCCAGATGGGCCTCTTCAGTTACGTCGTACCCTTGCTTCTTGAGATGACCAGCCAGCAGTTTACACCAATACCTATGCTCTGCTCCGCCATGCCTGTCCGATTTGCTTGTGTTTATTCCTAATTCTTTTCTTCCTTTATCTGTCAATGTTAATATCTTGATTCTGCCGGAAGGAAAAGAAACAAAAGAGGAAGAAATAAACGAAGAAGCAAGTAAGGAATTCTGAATAGAATTACCATGGCGGGAAGAAAA
>JAGHBX010000238.1 GCA_021160785.1 Planctomycetota bacterium
AAAGGAAACACTTTCAATATCACAGGCAAGTTTGGCGTATTTTATGAAGGCAGCCTGGTGGCGCATTGTTTGGATGCAGCGGGAGAGCATGTGCACAGCGAAACCATTGTCTCGCAAGTCAGCCCGTTGAAAGCAGGCGTTTTGTCTCATACTATACAGGCTATTGAAAACACGGTATCTGTCTCCTTACATCTCTATGATAAGACAGGGCGGGACCTGGGACAACTGGCAAGAGCAGCATTGTAGAGAGGTATTGCAGGACTATGGGCAATGAAGCAGAACAAATCGGAATGACTTCGCGTCAAAGACTGCAGGCGGCGATGGAGCACAAACTTGCGGACAGGCTCTGTTTTGATTTAGGAGCTGGTGGACAGACCGGCATGGGAGTTTGTGCAGTGGGCCGGCTGCGAGAAGCATTGCTTGGCGAAAGTGACTACAAAGTTAAAGTGATCGAACCCTATCAGATGCTTGGAGAGATTGACGAGGATCTTAGAAAAGCAATACAAGCCGATGTCGTGGGCGTTCATCCGCCGCGCGACATGTT
The DNA here is from genome assembly GCA_021160785.1 of Planctomycetota bacterium. Classification (GTDB taxonomy): domain Bacteria; phylum Planctomycetota; class Phycisphaerae; order Sedimentisphaerales; family Anaerohalosphaeraceae; genus B28-G16. Next base: position 545 of record JAGHBX010000238.1, read on the forward strand.
CGGCCTGCGCCATGACCAATGGAAGCCGTTCACAATGCCGGTTGACGGCACAGAAGTGCTTGTACCCAAAGATTTTAATTTCACCGTTGACAACAATGGCGACCTGTTTATGCACCCTGGGGGCGATACGTCGGTTGCTCCATCGGCAAAAATGCCCTCAAGCAGCTATTTCTGGGATGCCGTGAGAAGACAGAAGCCGATTGTCGAAAACAAACTGGATCCGATGGATAACTGCCGGGAGTTCGGTTTGATGTCAGACGCGGATGTTGACTACTTCAAAAACAAGGTCGACTGGTATTACGAGAATACGGATGCGGGGATCTATCTGACTTTTCCGGGGATCGCATTCGGAGATATCGCACTGGTGCCGGCAACGTGGATGGATAATCCCAAAGGTATTCGTGATGTGGAGGAATGGTACATTTCGACGGCCATCCGACGTGATTATGTATATAAGGTTTTCGAAAAACAGTGCGAGATCGGGCTCAAGAACATTGAAAGACTTGCCGCTGTGTTGGGCAACAGAGTGCAGGTAGTGTTTGTCAGCGGGACTGATTTTGGCACTCAGCGTGGTCCGTTTATCTCCCCGCAGGCCTATCGCGACTTATACAAACCGTTCCAAAAGGCAATAAATGACAAAATCCATGAGCTGACCAATTGGAAAATATTCATCCATTCATGCGGCGGAATCTACCCGCTGGTCCCGGATATGATCGAAGCAGGTTTTGATGTTTTAAATCCCGTTCAATGTTCCGCCGAAGGTATGGACCCGACGCGGCTCAAGAAGGAATTCGGAGATCAACTGGTGTTCTGGGGCGGTGGCGTGGACACCCAGAAGACACTTCCCTTTGGAAGTCCTGATGACGTTTATAGAGAAGTCAGTGAAAGAATCGAAATTTTCAATGCCAACAGTGGTTTTATTTTTAACAGCGTTCACAACATCCAAAGCAATGTTCCGATTGAGAATATGCTGGCGCTTTTCGAGGCAATAAGGGATGCACGAAAGGAATGAGGCATGGACAGCAAAAGCACTAACCGTATTAAAGGATTAGCTCATTATGACTTCGCTTACATGTGGCGGATATGCCTTGTTGCTGCGATGGGAGGCCTGCTGTTCGGTTATGACTGGGTCGTTATCGGCGGGGCCAAGCCCTTTTATGAGCCTTTTTTCAACATCAGCGATAATACACCATTTCTTCGCGGTTTTGCGCAGAGCAGCGCTCTTTTCGGGTGTATCATAGGCGCGGTTCTTTCCGGTATGCTTACCGACAAATTCGGCAGAAAGCGGCTGCTGGTCCTTTCGGGGTTTTTGTTTACGGTCTCTGCAACAGGTACGGGTTTGGCGTGGGGTTTTGGGGCTTTCATTTTCTTTCGCGTTATTGGAGGGCTCGGCATCGGGCTGGCCTCTAACCTCTCGCCCATGTACATCGCCGAAATATCGCCAGCTGAGTTGCGAGGGCGGTTTGTTTCGATCAACCAGTTGACTATTGTCATTGGCATACTGGCGGCGCAGATTGCGAATCTGCTCATTGCCCAACCTGTTCCCGAGGGCGCCACGGAGCAGTTTATACTCGATTCGTGGAACGGCCAGTATGGTTGGCGATGGATGTTTGGCGCAGAAACGGTACCAGCCTTCGCCTTTTTCGTGCTTATGTTTTTCATTCCGGAAAGCCCAAGGTGGCTTGTCAAATACGGGAAATCCTCACTGGCCGAAAAGATACTGACAAAACTTGGTGGAGCGGAATATGCCCACGAACAAACGCAGAATATCAAGAACACACTGGCAAGCGAGGAAATCGCAAGAGTCAATTTCAAGGATCTGATTGAGCCGAAGATGACGAAGATCATCGCTCTGGGCGTCTTTCTCGCCGTCTTTCAGCAGTGGTGCGGTATTAATGTCATTTTTAACTACGCACAAGAAGTCTTTGCCGCAGCCGGCTACGGTGTTAGCGACATGCTTTTTAACGTCGTCATTACCGGAGTCGTAAACCTCGTCGCGACGTTTGTAGCCATCTACACGGTCGACCGTGTAGGACGAAAAGCCCTGATGCTCATCGGAGCCGGAGGCCTGGTCTGTTTCTATGGCATGCTTGGAACAGGGTACTTCTTCGAAAGCAAGGGTATTCACATGCTCATTCTGATTGTCCTCGCCATCGGCTGTTACGCCATGTCGCTGGCGCCGGTGACATGGGTGCTCATTTCCGAGATATTCCCCAACAGGATCCGTGGTGCGGCGATGTCCATCGCTGTCCTTTCTCTCTGGATCGCCTGCACGGTTCTTACGCTGACATTCCCGTATCTTAAGGAAACGCTCGGTGCACACGGCGCCTTCTGGACTTTCGGCGGTATTTGTGTTTTCGGATTTATATTCATGTACTATAAACTTCCGGAGACCAAGGGAAAGAGCCTGGAAGATATCGAAAGACAACTCGTCGATTGACATAAGTCTTTGTCGATAAAGGACTGCGAGCGAGAGAATTCGAATCTCCACGTCCCGAAGGACACAAGAACCTAAACCTACTCAGTACCCCCAGTATTGCCTTTTTAATGCCGTTAATGGGGGCACACACCCCACAACTCCCCATAGTCCGGAGTAGCTCGGAGCAAATTTTCACCGGATTTTCACCGGAGTAAAGATGTCTACAATACTATTGCTCAAAATTATGGCTCTTCCGGTTAACGCGTAGGTGGATTTGTGCAGGTTGAATATTCTCAATTTGAGATATTCATCGTCGCGGTATCCGTAAGCATTCCGTTGCAGTATCGCAATCTTGCAGTTAACGGCCTCCAGTTTTCCGGTGCTGATACGATGATTGTGCCAGTTCAAAATGAACGGCTTCCATATCAACAACTGCCGGGCGGCATCTTTAAGTATTCTGATAGCACTGGCGGCGGCCTCACGAATCCAGGCCGTCAGTTCGGCCTCGGCCTTGTCTTTGTCGGCACATTGAAACAGCAATCGCAGCCGTTCTTTCATATAGTAAGCAATCGCAAGCGGCTGATTCAATTCCAGCACCGCGGCGATATACCCGCTGGCCATGTCCGTCGCCACTGCTTCAACTTTTGCCTTGGATCGCCTCAAACGCCTCCAGAAGCCCTTTAAGGCGCCTTTGCCCTTACCTTTGCCGATATGAATAACCCGTCCTGTTCCAAGATCAAGCATGAGGGTTATGTACTTGCGTTTCTTGCCGAGATACACCTCGTCGATGGCAATGTGACGAACTTTCTTAAGCTTAAAGGATTTGTATTTGCGACGCAGATGCCGTTTGTGAATCTCCTTATGTGGTTTTATTTTTCCACATAGTATAAAGTCATGTCTTTTTTTGTACAGCTTTACCTACGCATTGTCCGGATGAGCCCTATTTTTAACGAATCACGCCTCCCTTTTTTGCTTGAACCAAACAGCGAAAATCACGATACATGAGTATATGAAAAAGGTTTGGATTTACAAAAGAAAAAATGTAAATGGCTGGTGTAACGGAAGCATCCCTTTATGAATCTGCCCTGACTTTGGGACATTTCGAAAGAGTAGTTGGAAGATGTAATTCTAAACAAATCACCCAGGATGTCATTGACAAGTTCATACTCGACAGGGGTAAAGAAGTAAAACGCTCGACACTCAACAAAGATATCAGAAACATGAAAACCTTCGTCAACTGGTGCAGAAAGAATCGGTATTTGAATGGAGATATTGAACTCCACTTGTTGAAGGAAGTTGAAAAGCCTGTGAAATCTCTGAACAGCGATCAGGTAAAGAGATTGGTTCTGGAATCCCGGTTCCATCGAACAATGCGGCTCAGAATTCTGTTGGGCCTAGGCACAGGTTTGCGGAGAGGTGATATTGAGTCGCTCTCAATTAGCGATCTCGACTTTGTGAGCAATTATATTACGACGAAAAGCCGAAAAACCAGAAAAGGTATGGGAGCACGTCCCATGTCTGCTTTAATCATGACAGAGCTTTCAAACTATGTTGCCAAAATCGATGCTGATCAAGAGCGGCTGTTCAACGATAAGTTCAACCGAAGGCAATGGAAGAAAATATGTGAAAAAGCCAGTTTGGTTGGCTTGAAGTTTCACGATTTGCGAAAAACCTTCTGCTCCATACTTGCTCAAAACGGAATCTCCACTGCAGTAACCCAGAAGCTGCTCGAACATTCTTCGCCGGAATTGACGAATAAGGTATACACGAATGTTGATCCTGTCCTGCGACACGCGGTAGATCAAATACCGGTTGGGGGGTGGCTCTGATTACCAGAGGGTTGAAGGACAGCAAATCTTCCGGGATGTTTATGTTAAAGCAGATGAAGTACGAAAAACGCATCACGGGTACTGTTTTTGCTTTTCCGGGCGTTCGGTTTTTGGCGGTGCATTCACTGCTCATTTATGGTATCATTGTTAACGAAAGTACTATCGGCCGAATACGTGAAACTGTGGGAGTATCCTATCGATAAGATATATAAGGATATGAAGAGCGAAGAACAAAATGTAATACTGGATTCTATCACTGAGGGTGTGTTTACGGTAGATTTGGAGTGGCGGATTACCTCTTTCAATCGAGCGGCCGAAGAAATTACCGGGATTTTGCGCCAACAGGCTATAGGCCAACAGTGTAAGAATATTTTGCGGGCCAACGTATGCGAGACTGCCTGTGCGCTTCGCAGTACGATTGAAACGGGGACACCCATAATAAACAAGCCGGTTCATATCATTGATATTGCAGGCCGGCAGAAGGCCATCTCCATATCGACAGCACTTTTAAGGGATGAAGAGGGCAAAGTGATTGGCGGCGTTGAAACCTTCCGCGACGTGAGTCTTATTGAAGAACTCCGCAAGGAAATAGATCATAACTACACTTATGAAGATATCATAAGCAGAAATCACCGAATGCAGAATTTGTTTGACATCATGCCCAATATTGCCGAAAGCAGCGCCACGGTATTAATTGTCGGTGAAAGTGGTACGGGGAAGGAGCTTTTCGCCAAAGCGATTCATAACCTCGGTCCTCGGAGCAACAAGCCTTTTATTGCAGTCAATTCTGCGGCCCTTCCCGATACCCTGCTCGAGTCGGAATTGTTTGGCTACAAGGCCGGAGCCTTCACCGACGCCAGAAAAGACAAGCCGGGACGATTCGCTTTAGCCGAAGGGGGGACCATTTTTTTGGATGAGATTGGCGATATTACAAGTGCCTTGCAGGCCAGGTTGCTTCGCGTCCTGCAGGAACGTACTTATGAACCATTGGGTTCGGTTTCTTCAGTCAAAGCCGATGTGCGTGTTATTGCTGCAACCAACAAAGACCTCGGCAAACTCGTTACAGAAGGAAACTTTCGACAGGATTTGTATTACCGAATCAATGTGGTCAAGCTCGAACTGCCTCCGTTGAGAGACAAGAAAGAGGACATCCCTCTGCTGACAGATCATATCATCAGCCGTTTTAATCTTCTGCATAACAAGAACATCGGGGGGGTGACAGAGGAGGTGCTAAGTATTCTCCTCATGTATGATTTTCCGGGCAATGTCCGTGAACTCGAGAACATTATCGAGCATTGCTTTGTCCTGTGCCAGGGTGAGATAATTGAAGCCTGCCACCTGCCGTCAAATCTCCACGCCCAGCCTGCCATCGGCTACTCTGCAGGCAGCAAGACTGCGGCCCTGAGAGAAACTGAAAAAGTGCTCATCACCCAGGCTTTGCAGCGAAACAACGGCAATCGTGCCGCTACCGCCAGAGACTTGGGGGTGCACAAAAGCACTCTCTTTAGAAAGATCAAATCGTTAGGTATCAAAGCCTGACCGTCGCATTCATGCAACGCATAAGGACCGGCAAAGGTCGCATATTCGCGACCATATTTGATCGTTCTTTATAGTGCTGTCTTTACGAACAATTCTATAAAGCATTGTAGTAAATAGGCTTACAGTCACCCTTCCCTCAAAAGCCTCCCTCCTGGCATACCTCTTGCTTGTTGTAGGTCAGAGGTTTGAAATGAAAATAGCTATATCAATATGGAATGGTGTTGTCTCGAATGTCTTTGACTTTGCCGATCAACTCCTGGTAGTTGATGTCGAAGACAAAGTGGAGGTCGGGCGTTCAGAATTTGAGTTGGGACAGCAGGTAATACAGCAACGTTCAAGCCTGTTGACTAAGCTCAATGTCGATGTTCTTATTTGCGGCGGTATCTCTCAGTCGCTTGCCTCAATGCTTGTGGCCTCCAATATAGAGGTCATTCCATTTGTAACCGGCCCGGTAGATGAGGTCCTGAATGCATACTTCAGTAATCACTTGGCCGAACCACAGTTTCTGCAGCCGGGCAGCCAGGTCGGTGCAAGGAAACGTTTCTGCCGTCAACGCCAACGCAGATGCAGGCATAAACATCGTGGCAGCAGGTCCAGGAACGAAATTACATAATAAGTAAAGGTAAAAACATTTATGAGAACGTATTTTGATTGTATACCTTGTTTCATTCGTCAGGTGATTGACTCATTAAGAGTGATAACCGGTGATGAAGCTATCCATGAACAGGTTTTGCGGAGAGTTCTTGATTTAGCCAGTGAGATGGACCTTCGTCAAAGTCCTCCAGCTATGGCGCAGAAGATACACCGGATTATTCGGCAGTTGACTGAGATCGATGACCCATACAAAGAAGTGAAAACACGCTTTAATGCTTTCGCCTTAGAACTTTACCCCGGATTACAAAAGCTGGTCATGGAATCTGAAGATCCTTTCGAGACTGCTGTTCGCCTGGCCATTGCGGGAAATATCATCGATCTGGGCGTCAAAAGTTCATTGGGAATCCCAGAAGTTGAAAGAAGTATCAAAGAATCGCTGACGGTTCCGTTCGATACGACAAATATGGATGAGTTCAAGAATGCCTCAGTTGAAGCGCACAATATTCTCTACATCGGTGATAATTCAGGTGAGATTGTATTTGATCGGTTTCTTATCGAACAGATCGGTCCGGAGAGAATCACATTTGTGGTAAGAGGCAGGCCGGTGATCAATGATGCAACAATAGAGGATGCTCATGCCGCGGGCTTGATGGATTTGGTTAAAGTCATCGATAGTGGGGACGATGCCCCCGGCACTATTCTGGAGTCCTGTTCCGAAGAATTCCGTATCCATTTTGAACAGTCGGACATGGTTATTGCCAAGGGCCAGGGTAATTTCGAGTCGCTCAGCGATATTGATAAAAATATATTCTTCCTGCTAAGAGCTAAATGTCCTGTTATTGCCAATCATCTCGACTGCAAGATTGGGGAAATGATCCTGCATAAAAGCAAATTGCTGAATCATGTTGTTGAATTAGCTAAGGAGGCCGAGTAGATGCCGGGTTTTGATGGTACAGGGCCGTTAGGTCAAGGGCCAATGACAGGTAGAGGCCAGGGTTTTTGCGTTTTGGCAAATTCCGGGGAAAACCCAGGCGAGGCAAAAGGTATTGCGGGATTACAGAGTATGCCGGTTGGGCAAGTCAATGGAAATTATGAAGATTCCGGAAAGGAGGTGATTGATATGCCATTTGGAAACGGAACAGGTCCAGCCGGTATGGGGCCAATGACCGGAAGAGCTGCCGGTTTTTGTGCAGGGTATTCATCGCCAGGGTATATGAACCCTGCTGTAGGCCGAGTTGGTTTCTATGGTGCCGGTGCACCAGTAGTTGGACCATATAGTGCAGGTTATGGTATGCCTTATGGCGGCCGAGTGAATCCGTGGCTTCGTAGAGGCTTTGGCCGGGGTTTCGGTCGGGGCAGAGGTTGGGGACGTGGTCACGGTGGCGGCAGATTTGGGTTTAGGTGGTAGATTCAAGTTAGCAAGTAATTGCAGAAGGGATGGATATTATGCCAAGAGGTGACGGTACAGGCCCTACCGGCCAGGGACCCGGCACAGGACGCGGTATGGGGCGAGGCCAAGGCCAGGGTAGAGGCAGAATGGGCGGACCATTTGCAGCAGGACCGGGCGGAAATTGCGTCTGTCCGAACTGTGGAGCAACGGCTGCTCATGCTGCAGGGCAGCCTTGTAATGCAAAGAACTGCCCGAAGTGTGGTACGAAGATGACGAGAGTTTAACATTTTTTTGAAAGGAGATTTATCATGCCAGGTGGAGATGGAACAGGTCCGGGAGGTATGGGACCAATGACGGGTAGAGCTGCTGGTTTTTGTGCCGGTTTCCCAGTACCGGGTTATGCCAATCCTGTTGGCGGACGTGGTATGGGTATGGGCTGGGGCAGAGGGATGGGTCGAGGTCGTGGTTTTGGACGAGGCTTTGGTTGGGCTGGTGCTGGATACGGTGTGCCGGTCTGGACCGGTGCGGCAGGTCCATATCCGGCAAATGCGCCCTTTGGGCCGACATTAACGGCAGCACACGAATTGGAAGGCTTGAAGCAGCAAGCTGAGTTTATGCAAAACAGCCTCAGCCAGATCAATGACCGTATAGAGCAGCTCGAAAAAGAAAACAAGAAGTAAGCTGTCGCTTTTTGGTTTTTAAAGCAGGGTGCAGCAGCACCCTGCTGTGTTTATTGTTTTAGGGAAATAGTGTTATGAAAATCGTGGTTACATCAAACGGAGAAGACCTTAATTCCCAGGTTGATCCGAGATTTGGAAGAGCGGCCTGTTTTCTTCTCGGTGATCCGGAAGTAATGGATTTTTCGGTGATCGAAAACAAGAACGTAGATGCTGCGGGCGGCGCAGGCATTAATTCAGCAAAGCTTGTAATCGATGCAGGCGCCGAAGCTGTGCTTACAGGCAATTGCGGTCCTAATGCCGAGCAAACCCTGCGTGCGGCGGGGATTAAGCTGTATACCGGCGCGACAGGAACGGTGGCCGAAGCCATTGAGCTTTTTAAAAACGGTAAGCTGACCAAAGCTGACGGCCCGAATGTTGAATCGCATTTTGGCACTGGTGACTGACCGCTGCAGGAGAGATTACGATGGCGGACAACTCTGTGCCCACCTGCGCTCAGTGTAAGACCAAGGAATGTCGGCAAGGAAAGGATTGTTTTGCGAAAGCAGACAGTCATAAGCAGTTGTACGCCAACACAATAGCCAAATTGCACAAGGCCGGTTCAACAATAGAGGCGAAATATTACTGCGAAAAGACACGATTAGGCGAGACAATTCTGTTTGCAAAGGAGTTAGGTTGCCGGAAGATTGGCCTTGCTTTTTGCATTGGATTAAGTGATGAGGCAAAAATTGTTGCTGAGATTCTCTCGAAACATTTTGAGGTGATTTCAGTCTGTTGCAAGGTTTGTGGCTTAGAGAAAAAAGACTTCGGTCTGCAAACGATTTCTTCAAACAAACGTGAAGTTATGTGCAATCCGGCCGGCCAGGCCCAGTTACTCAATGATGCAAAGACGGAGCTTAATGTTGTTTGCGGGCTTTGTGTGGGACACGATGCCATTTTTGCAAAATGTTCAGTTGCTCCTGTAACAGTGCTTATCGCAAAGGATCGAGTTTTAGCGCACAATCCTGCGGCAGCTGTTTACTGTCAGTATATTCGGAAGCACCTTAGTAAAGACAGTTAATCGAAAAGATGATTTTCTTAAGTAATGCATGCCAAGCCGCAATTTCGCAAAAGTCTTGGTGAAAGTTGAACAGGTTTGCAAGGAGTTAAAACGATGCCGATATTTGAATACAAGTGTGATAAATGCGGGCACAAGACTGAGTTTCTGGAAAAAAGCAATAGTAAAGGCAAGCACATCTGCGAAAAATGTGGAAGTTCGAATATGCAGAAATTATTTTCAGGTTTTTCCGTTGGGCAAAGCAGCAGCCAGGGGAACGACTCCTGCTCAACTGGAACATGTCCAACCGGAACGTGTGGACTCTGATAGAAAAGATTGTTTATGAAAGTCTCAGGTAATCTTAACACAAGGATATGAACTACTAATGAAAAACAATAATCGAAAAATTATTGATCGGCGTGAACTTCTAAGCAAAACAACAGGTATTGTGGCTGGTACGATAGCGTTTCCGCATGTGCTGATCTCAGCAACATTTGGTGCTAATGATATGGATAAGAGGATTAAGGTGCTGTTTCTGCGCGGCGGTGGCCATGCTATAAGCAACCCGGTTATCCTCAAGGAAGCTGTGCTCGATAAGACCAACAACTTTGAAATAACCTTTAGCGAGAACCTGGATGATGTGAAAGAGCAACACATCAAGCAATTTGACCTTGTCGCGGTCTATACCACGGGGATGTCGCTCAGTAAGGAGCAGGAGAGCGGATTGTGCGACTTTGTAAAGAACGGTGGAGGCTTCGCAGGGATCCACTGTGCCAGCGACTCCTTCAAGAACTCCGACCGGTATCATGAAATGGTAGGTGGACGCTTCGCAGGGCACGGATCTGGCAAATATACCGTGCATATCTACGACCACGAACATCCGATTACCAGAGGCCTCAAAGATTTCGAGATCGTAGATGAGAGTTACTGTCACAACTACCACCGTAATGCGCAGATGCGTTCATTGACTCGAATAAATTGGACCAACAATGAGAGACAATCGATGTGCTGGGTATCGCATTATGGCAAAGGACGGGTTTTTTACACCGGAAATGGTCATGGCGCTGAGGCATGGAGCAATCCACACTTTCAGCGACTTGTGACGCGTGGGATGTACTGGGCCGTCAATCGTAAGGCGAAAAGCCCAAGTAGCTAAACGGAATAAATGTGCTGAATTTATGGTGTTTTAGGCAATTTAGCGACCCTGTTGGGCAAAGCAACCAGGGCGATTGTCTCTATCCAACAGGTACATGTTCCCTATCTTGGAAAGGATATGTAATGAAAATCGCAGTAACATCAACAGGACCTGCGCTTGACGACAATGTGGAGGCTCGGTTTGGTCGGTGTCGCTATTTTTTGATCATTGACACTGACACTATGCAGTTAGAAGCGATTGAAAATCCCAATATGGCCCTTGGCGGCGGTGCGGGCATTCAGTCCGCTCAGTTAATGTCGAAAAAGGGAGTAACAACTATACTAACAGGCAATTGCGGTCCTAACGCATTTAATGTTTTTGGCCAGGCAGGGATACAGGTTATTGTTGGTGTCAGCGGATCTGTCCGTAATGCCGCTGAACAATTCAAAGCAGGAGCTTTGTCCTCTGCCTCGGGACCTAATGTAGCCAGCCACTTTGGTGTGAACGCAACACCAGCATATCCGATGTCAACAGGACAACCGATACCTGGCCCAGTTGGGCCAGGTGGTGGAATGGGGCTGGGTTCCGGCGGTGGACGCGGTATGGGTCGCGGCGGTGGAATGGGACGCGGTACGGGCAGAGGCATGGGGCGAGGTGGAGGTATGGGTCGTGGTATGGGTATGGCGTCTCCGATGGGTATGCCTTCGACCGGCCCTGCAGCAGGCCTCCCAGAGAATGCCGGACTGCAAAACCCCGATCAGGAATTGGTTGCTCTAAAGCAGCAGGCAGAGATGCTTGAGCAGCAAAAACAACAACTGGACCAAAGAATAAATCAGCTTGAAAGCGGCCACAGGGCTGTGGCGGTTGTTGATTCTGAAAAATGTGCAGGCTGCGGCATCTGTGTCGATGTGTGTCCGGCAGGCGCCATTGAAGTTAACCACCAAGCGGTAGTTAACGAAGAAGCCTGTACCGGCTGTGCCGCCTGTGTTTCGGAATGTCCCAATGAGGCAATCGTAATCACCCAGAAAAAAGCTGGTAAGTAAGAATTCTGCAAGCAGAACAATCTTAAAGTTGTTTTTAATCCTTGCGTTATGTTGGAAAAAACATGAAATTTTTAATTAGTTTCTTTTTGTGATTGGTTCTCAACAGGAGCAAAAATGGAACAGACATTTAGTCCAACGGAAATTGAAATTGGATTTCATCAGGTCGGTTACAGGATAGACAAAACAGCTTCACCGATGAATTTATATACAAAATGGCAAATCTCTGACGATGGCAGATGGCATAATCCTGAGCCGGTTGACTTTGGTGTTCTACCGCTGGAAGGATGGTCCAGGTGCGAAGGATTTGATTGGAATCAGTAAACTTAAGAAAGGACTAACAATGCCGATGTTTAAGAAGATAGCAAAGGATTGTGATCCGGGATGTGGTACTGTAGCTATAGGTACGGAAGTTGTGTGCATCACTTTGTCTATAGCAATAGGGATGCTTTTTGTTACTAATGCCAAAGCCGAGAATTCGCCATATTCATTTTCCAAAGGAGGATTTCAGATATATGAATCTGAAGACAAAAATGAGAGATTGACCTTAGGGGGAAACGTGCTTTTCAGATATGCTTACTGGAACTGGTTTGGGACAAATAAAGGCACTAAGACAAACAATGACTATAGTTTTGGTTTCCAAAGAACTCGCTTGAACCTGAAATATACTTCAGAAAACATGGAAATTTTCTTTCAGCCGCAATACGTTCATATGTTTGGTTTACCAGACGATGCAGTTTCAAATGTAACCGGCCCTTTTGGTATGGGTGGTTTGTATTATCTTCACAATCCGGAAGAGAATCCCTATGATTTTGGTGTTCACCAGGCTTATCTTCGTTTGAACAATCTTTTTGGCACGAATCTGTTCTTTAAAGGAGGCAGGTTCGAATATAGCGACGGCCTTGAAGTGCAGGATAAGAAAGATGGGAAAAAATTCAATATCCTCAAGAATATGCGTCTTGCGGACAGGATGATAAGCCCCTTTGGCTGGTCGGCGTTTGGCAGAAGTTTTGATGGAGTTGTGGCTGGATGGGATGATGATAGATTTAATTTGACCACTTCATTTTTCTATCCCACTCAGGGAGGTTGGGAAAAAGATATTGATGAAACCATCAACGACATTGACATTTTTACTACTACATTAACTGCCAAAAAGGGCACACTGTTGCCTGATACCGAGTTCGCTGGGTTTTTCTACAACTATGAAGATAAAAGAGATTGTACTCAAAGGCCGGATAATGACATTCATCAAAGTGACCCCTTTTATTCTTCCCATGCGGATATAGAGGTACAAATGTTTGGGGGGCATATGTTAGGTATATATGATTGGGGACCGGGTCAATTAGATACCCTGCTGTGGGGCGGCGTACAAACCGGCGATTGGTATGAAAGAGATCATGATGCTTATGGAATTGCCGGTGAAATTGGCTACCAATTTACGAAGATGGCTTGGAAACCTTGGTTTAGAACAGGATATTTTATAGGTTCAGGTGACAGCGATCCGTCTGATGGCGACCATGAAACCTTTTTCCAAATGGCTCCCGGAACGAGAAAATACCAGCTATATCCTTATTATGATCTTCAAAATAACAGAGATTTTTTTGTGCAACTGATTACCAAACCTACTAAAAAGCTTACTACCAGAATGGATTACCATATAGTTCAATTAGATGAAAGTGCGGACAGATGGTATATGGGCACCGGACCAACACGGAAAAGCGGTTGTATTTCCGGGTATATTCCTCGAAATGGCGGAGGGCATGATGCGTTATCCCAGGAGGTAAGTATTATGTTGAGTTATGCACTGAACCCACAATGTGATCTTGTGGCATTCTACAGCCATGTATGGGGTGAAGGTGTAGTAAAGAATGTATATGAAAAAGACAATGAAGCTGATTATTTTTCTTTGCAGATACAATACAAATTTTAGGGCGTATTCCTTATAGAAAGGGAGTTTACAATATGTTTGAAGGACAAAATAATCATCGGAACAAAGTTCCTGAAAGGCCAACGATAATAGTGCCTATTACGGTTGTACTGGCTTTATTGCTCGGGCCGATAAGCCCGGATTATTCGGCAGCGGCGCAGCAGGAATCAGCCAAAGGTGTCTGTCCGCCCTTCCATCTTCTCGACAAAGAAGGCAACGTAATTGATCCTGTGCACGACACAAATGCCAAGAGGCCATATTCGCCGAAACAGACATGCGGCAGGTGTCACAACTATGAGACTATCACCGAAGGTTACTGTTTCACCATGGGAAAGGGTGAGGACCCAACGCCGGATCAGGCGACTCGTTGTAAATGGGTGCACAGCCCTGGGATGTACGGGGGTACGTGGTCCACGCCCGGTCCCCTTTTCAGATGGCTCTCGCCGAAGAAGAATGCGTCGCCGAAGACCATGGACTTGACGTCATTCGACTTCATAACGGCTGGCTGTGCGAACTGTCACCCCGGCGGCGGCGTGACTGAGTTGGACCGCGACGGCAAGCGCTACGACTACCGGATGGCCGATCCGGCCTGTGGTTTCACCGCTGGTGGTGAGAATAACTTCGATGGCGATTACTACAAGGCCCGTTGGAGCGAGACCGGTGTCTTGGAGGCTGATTGCTTCTTGTGTCACATGCCGGAGTACGATATTGGTGAGCGGAATAAGCAGATTAAGTCACTTAACTTCTGCTGGGCGGCAACGGCGGGGGCGAATTTGGCTGCCGTGACCGGTTCAGTAAAAGCTGGCACGCCGGTAAAGGCGAGTTACGATGTCTCGAAGTTCAATCCCGACGGCACTCTATCGCCGCACATTGTGGTTGAACCGCGAAATAATGCCTGCTTGGCCTGTCATGCCGCGCGGGGATGGAAGAATCGTGGGGCGAACTTTCGCCCTCGTACTGATGTGCATCTTCGGGCCGGACTGAAATGCACGGACTGCCATCAAGCTGGCTCCCGCGCCTTCGATCCCCGCATCAATGGCTATGAGGAACACCATATTGGTAAAGGCGATGATCCTGGAGGTCATGTCCGGGAGGACTTAGATAATACCGTGCAGGATTGCTCTAGTTGCCATACTACCGGCAGGCTTGGCGCCCCGGTGGCGGACCATAACTGGCTGGCCCCGCTCCACCTCGATAAAATCGCTTGTCAGACTTGCCACATACCTCAGCGGACAGTGAAAGCCGTAGGCCTCCAGGCTAGCGATGTGTTCAACCCAGGGGCCAAGATACCCACCAAGGGCAAGCACTTGTGGACCTTTTACGATTCTGAAATTCGTTACTGGAATCATTTCGGTGAATTGGCAATGATGGGCTTCGATGATAAACCTACAGATTATTTTACACCGGTTCGCGTTCAATACAAAGGGAAAATATATCCGGTCAATCGCGTTCACACCACATGGCCGGGCATCGAGGTGGAGGGGCAGTTCGGCCTGCTGCAGCCAAAGATGGGCTCTATTTACAAGATGTGGGATGCACATAAACAAAATCCAAACAACTATTCTCAACTATCCTTAATCAAGGACGATAACAACGATGGAGTAGCCGAGGTGAATCGATCCCAGGAAATCGACGCCCTAATTACTGAAGTCACTCACGTACTTGAGCAATCGGACTATCCGATGAAAGGCAAACACGTCGTGTGGGTGATGAATGATCGAATCTATACCTCCGGCACTACATATCACACGATGAAGAAACATCTCTGGGAGGCCTCACCCTACGGGAACGTGCACAAGTACAACCACGACGTGTATCCCGCGGGTGCCGCTTTGGGTGCAAACGGCTGCACGGATTGTCACCACCCGTCATCGAGTTTCTTCTTTGGCTCGGTGGTGAAATATCCCTTTGATGAGCAGGCAAAAATCGTTACGGAGCCCCAGTATAAGCTGCTTGGTCTGAGTAAATTTTGGACTATAATTGGTGCATATCGTGAAGCTTATCTCAAACCAGTTATCTACGGTCTGCTCATTGCGCTCGCGTGCGCTGGGATAGTACTGGTTGGACAATATTTGCTGATTTGGGGTCTGGGAGAAACAGCTAAACGTCTTCGGTTTCTGCCGTGGTTAGCAGGCGCAGCGGTGGGTGTTGTGGCATTAAGCCTCGTCGCACGACCGGATCTCATGACCTTCGTATTGCCGAGTCGCTTCTGGCTTGATTCCCATCATCCCTTGATCGGCGGGTTGGTGTTTGCCATCGCCATAGTAACCTTGATCAGCGAAATACGAGCCCGGCGAATGCGAACGATTGGTTTCAACTGGGTGCTTCGCTCTGCTGTGGCAGTCGAACTTGCACTCTCGCTCGTCATAGCCAGCGTAGCCGGCGCTCTGATGCTGTTCAAGATCCCCGGACTTGATGCTGTGACACGGACGTCGTATACTATGTTTGATGTGGGCTTGGTGCTCGTGCTGACCGGCACGGTGTGTATCTTTCTTCTCCAGGCTGCTGTTTTCCTAAGAAAGGAAGTATATAACCATTGATGACAGCTTTCTTGAGAAAGTTGATATATTTCCTGGTGAGCAGGTTCATGTACTTAATATTAATAATGGCAAGTCGTTTTGTAACTTATGCTATTTCAGCACCGCGAGGGTCAGGCATCGTATTATTGAATTGACCGGCGGCCAAATTAGGTACTGTTGATGATAAAGTCATAATCCTATCTTACTGTCAGGATATTCAAAGAGGTTTTTTAATAAAGACATATAGCGAAAAATATATTTATAGAAATGAGAACGAGGTGGCCAGGGTAGTCGCAAATAGTAACAGGACAAGAGCCTTGGAAACGATGGTTGGGAACGGGCGCATTTTTGGGTCAAAATTATGACCAGATGCGTCGTAGGTCCGGGATTTTCCATTGCTGCGGTCCTGTCCGGAATACTGACCGGTTGGTTGACCTGTTTGTTTCCGGGCCGGTTTACCATACTCTGTATTCCGTATTGGGTCCCGGCCACACTTGGGGCTGGATTATTCGGATTACCGGTCAAAAGTTAATGAACTTTTTCCTAACTGGAGATTCTGGGGAGATACTCGTAATACGGGCAAGGAGTGATATAGAGCATGAAAATAGCTATCGCAAGCGGTAAAGGCGGCACGGGCAAGACAACAATCGCGACTAATCTTGCTTGTACAGGCGCAAGTTTGGGCCACAAGGTTCAGTATCTTGACTGCGATGTTGAAGAGCCTAACGGCCATATTTTTCTGAAGCCGGATATAGAACAAATACAGGCCGTAACGGTTGATGTGCCACAAGTCAATTCGAGCAAGTGTACCGGGTGCGGCAAATGTGGCGAAATCTGCCAATATAGTGCTATTGTACATCTGAAGGACAATAACGTACTAACATTCGAACAACTCTGCCATTCCTGCGGCGGTTGTTTGCGTATCTGCCCGGCCGATGCAATTACGGCGAGACCGCTAAAGATTGGAGACATTGAATTGGGCAAAGCCGGCAGTATCGGTTTTGTACACGGCAGATTGCGCATTGGTTATGTGCGAACACCATCGCTGATAAAAGAAGTCAAAAGCCACATAAAACAAGATTCTTTAGCAATAGTCGATGTGCCACCCGGAACATCCTGTCCGGTAGTTGAGGCTGTCAAGGGTGCTGATTTTGTGTTGCTCGTAACCGAGCCTACGCCGTTTGGATTGAATGATTTGGAGTTGGCTGTCGGCCTGGTTCAAGAGATGAAGCTGCCTTTTGCCGTAGCAATTAACCGACATGGAATTGGAAATGATGAAGTTGAGAAGTATTGCAGAACCGAGAATATCGAGATCGCTTTGAAACTGCCGGACGACAGACGCATCGCCGAAGCGTATTCGGTTGGCAAGATGATTGTTGATGTTTTGCCCGAGTACAAAGAAGAATTTGCAGGTTTATACGAAAGCATCTCAAAAAGGCTTAAAGGCTGAGAAAAATGAAAAGAGATGACTGGGACTTTTTGGAAAGGATATAGGACCTGCCGGTATGGAAAAGTATTTGCAATCATGTAATTCGGAATTTTGGAGGGAGGTTTTCAAGGCAGAGTTAGACTATATTCTGCACCACTTAAAAGGGGCTAAAGATGTCTTAAGTGTTGGCTGCGGGCCGGCGATTATAGAGACAGGTCTGGCTGAACATGGTTTTAGCGTTACGGGCTTTGACATTTCCAAAGAGGCTTTAGACCATGCCCCGGACGGCATAAGAACGGTTGTAGGCTCTGCGGCAAAGATGAACTTCTCGGATCGCAGCTTTGATGCGGTTATTTATGTGGCCTCCCTTCAGTTTATTGAGGGATATAAACAAGCTATTAAAGAAACTGCTCGCGTTCTTAGGTCGGCCGGCAAACTGCTGGTTATGCTTCTTAATCCGCAGTCTGAATTTTTCAAAGAAAAAACCAAAAATCCCAGTTCTTACGTAAACAAGATTAAACATGTGGATTTGAAGAAGATTCAAAAGTCAATTTTGGGGTATTTTTCTATCGAAACCGAATACTTTTTAGGAATCAAAAAAACGGAAATATTCCAAAGCAGGGATTCTAAGCTGGCGAGCCTTTACATTATAAAAGGAATAAAAAAGCAATAGGTGTCAAAGAAGACAGGTCACGATGAAGATTCTCCTTATATTTAACAGGAACCCTTACGACAGCACAGATGTAACCTGGAATGGTCTTAGGCTGGCTGATGGGTTACTTAATACCGGTTTGGAAGTAAAAATATTTTTGATGAACGATTCGGTCGATTTGGCTCGTGATGCGGCTACGCCGCCTGAAGGTTACTTTGATTTAGGGAAAATGTTAAAGGAACTGATTGGAAAAAGTGTCCCTGTCAAAGTATGCGGCACCTGCAAGGTACGCTGTGGAATACACAAAGGTGAGCCTTATTTTGAAGGTGCCAAGGAGGCTAAAATGACAGAATTAGCCCAATGGATAAAAGAAACTGATAAGGTCATTACATTTTAATGGAGAGTTGTCTTATGGAAAAAAACGTGGATATCTTGGTTATAGGTGCGGGACCTGCGGGGATAATCAGTGCTGTGACGGCCCGAAAGTATTATCCGGAAAAGAAAATTGTAGTAATGAAAAGCGTAGCCAAAGGTGTGATTCCCTGCGGGATTCCTTATATGTTTGCGAGCTTGAAAGACCCCGAAGAAAACAAATTAGGCAACGCCGCACTGGACAAAAACAATGTCGAGGTAGTAGTGGATGAGGCGATAGCAATTGACCGAAGCAAGAAAACGGTCGCCACCAGAAACGGTCAGGTATTTGGTTATGACAAATTGATCCTTGCGACCGGTTCGGTTCCGATCACCCCGCCAATAGACGGTATCAATAAAGAAGGCGTTCGGCCTATTCACAAAGATATGGTTTACCTCAATAAGCTTATAGCAAACGTTAAAAAAGCAAAAAACATTATGGTATTGGGTGGTGGTTTCATAGGCGTAGAGCTTGCAGACGAAATCTCCAAAATAGGCGGATCAAAAGTCTGGTTGGTCGAAATGCTGCCAACCTTGCTTCCCAGTTCCTTTGATACGGAATTCTCAAGCATTGCCCAGGAAGCGTTGCAATCAGAAGGCGTTACAGTCTTAACCGGCACAAAAGTGGAGGCAATTACAGGTGAAGGGAAGGTCGAGAGAATCAAGCTTTCAGATGGGAGGGAAATTGCGGTAGACGAGTTCATAGTTGGTGTTGGCGGAATCCCCAACTCCAAAATGGCTTCGGAGGCAGGGCTGGATTTAGGCACAGGCAGGGGAATATTGGTAGATGAATACATGCGTACCGCTGATGAGGATATTTTTGCAGTCGGTGATTGTGCAGCAAAAAGAGACTTCTATACCCATAAGGAAGTTCCGGTGATGCTGGCATCGACAGCTACCGCCGAGGCCAGAATCGCCGGAGCAAATCTTTATCAACTGAAAGTGATACGGGAAAACAAGGGGACAATTGCCATTTATTCAACTTATATCGATGGCAAGGTATTGGGTTCGGCCGGCCTCACGGAAAATAATGCCAGAAAAGAAGGTTTTGAGATTATCACAGGCTCCGTGGAGGGTGTGGACAAACATCCGGCCACCTTACCGGGCGCAAGCAAGATTAAGCTTAAGCTGATCTTTTCAAAAAAATGCGGCATCATATTGGGAGGGCAGGTAGCCGGCGGGATATCGTGTGGAGAGATAATAAATCTCATTGGTATTGCTATTCAAAAGAGAATGTCTCTTGTTGAACTGGAGACCCTGCAAATGGCTACCCATCCCTGTTTAACAAGCGCTCCCACAGTTTACCCTGTCGTATTGGCTGCACAGGATGCGTCTGCCAAAATGTAGATTAACATCAATGAATGAGGATAAGTTGTGAAAGAAATAGTAGTTATCAGCGGCAAGGGCGGCACAGGCAAGACGAGCATTGTCGCCTCGTTTGCCGCATTAGCCAGGACTGCCGTGATGGCGGACTGTGACGTGGATGCTGCGGATCTTCATCTGGTTCTGGAGCCTAAGGTACGGCACAGTGCGGATTTTTCCGGTGGGAAACAGGCTTTTATAGTTACTGAAAAATGTATCGGGTGCGGTAAATGCCGGGATGTCTGCAATTTTGACGCCATCCTCTTTACCGGCCCCGCCAACGATGTGATTGACAAGACATATACTGTCGACCCTATCGCATGTGAAGGCTGCGGTGTCTGCGTTCACTTTTGCCCGAATGACGCGATAGAATTTAGGGATGTCGTTAACGGCCAATGGTTTATTTCTGATACGCGATTTGGAACAATGGTTCATGCCAGGCTTGGAATCGCAGAGGAAAACAGCGGCAAGTTGGTCAGTCTTCTTCGCAAGAAAGCGAAAGAAATCGCGGTCGATCGGAATAATGACCTAATAATTGTCGACGGCTCGCCGGGAATAGGCTGTCCCGTGATTGCTTCGATTACCGGAGCGGACCTGGTGCTAATAGTCACAGAGCCCACACTTTCAGGCAAGCACGATTTGGATCGAATCGCAGACTTGGCGGCTGGTTTCAACATCCCAACGCTTGTTGCGATTAACAAATGCGACTTGAATCCTGATGTGGCTCAACAGATTGAAACGGATGTTCATAAACGAAATATGAAAGTCGTTGGAAAGATACGCTATGATGACGCCTTCACTAAGGCGCAGATCATGAAATGCTCGGTAGTTGAGTACACCGGGGGCGCCGTGTCAGAAGATATAAAAGCCTTGTGGAGGAATATTACGTATGCATGTTAACGAACAACAGCGGATACAGATGCGGGCTGAGCAGGAACAGATCAGGCAAAACATAGGGCATATCAAACGCCAGATACTGGTGCTTAGTGGCAAAGGTGGTGTTGGCAAAAGCAGCATAGCAGTTAATTTGGCTGTCTGGCTTTCCATGCAAGGTAAAAAGGTTGGCTTGCTGGATGTTGATATTCACGGGCCAAGTGTTCCCAAACTGCTGAATCTCGAAGGCCGCAAGTTTCAAGACGGAAAAGAGAAAATTGAACCGATTCTTTATAGCGATACGCTTAAGGTAATGAGTATAGGCTTCCTGATACAGGATGAAAACACAGCTTTGATCTGGCGCGGGCCTATGAAACACAATGTTATCAAACAGTTTGTTTCCGACGTTTCCTGGGGCAATCTGGATTTCTTAATAGTTGACTGTCCGCCAGGAACTGGCGATGAGCCTTTATCAATAGTTCAACTGTTAGGTAAAGCTGAGGGTGCTGTTATTGTTACCACGCCGCAGGAAGTAGCATTATCTGATGTAAGAAAGGGGATAACCTTCTGCCGCAAGTTGAATTTGCCGGTCATCGGTGTGTTGGAGAATATGAGCGGGTTCGTTTGCCCAAAGTGTGGTGAGATAACCGATATATTCATGTCCGGCGGTGGCGAGAAAATGGCCAGACAAATGAATGTACCTTTTTTGGGAACAATACCTATAGATCCGCAAATTGTACGAGCTTGTGATTCAGGTCAGCCGTATGTGCAGCATTATAGTTCGAGCCAAACAGCACAAGCTTTCAAAGATGCTATGCTGCCGTTACTTGAACCTAAAGAAGAAGATTATTTGAAAAGAAAGTGAGAACATGCTTAAAACAAATCTAAAGCATCTCGAAACTGAAGAGGATGTTAAGGCAGTATTGGAAAACAACCAAAACGTTATGATTTGCTGTGGCAGAATGGGACCGATGTGCATCCCTGTCTATGCCATTATGGAAAGTCTGGAAAGCAAGTATCCCGATGTTGCATTCCGCGATCAGGATTTTGATGGACCAGCGGCAGATTTCATAAAGAATTTGCCGGAGTGTTCGTCTTTCATGGGGCTGCCATTTACCGTTTATTTCAAGAATGGAAGAGTCATGGCTGCCACATCCAGCATTCAGACCAAGGGGCAAGTCGTGGAGATTTTGGATAAAGAAATCGGAAAGTCGTCATAAAACAATGTTCATCAAAATTCAAAAAGGAGCAAAACAAAATGAGAATCGCAATTCCACTGACAGAAGGAAAATTATCAGAGCATTTCGGTCACTGCCGGCAGTTCGCCGTGGTAGATGTTGACAGTGTCGGCAAGAGTATCCTAAAAAAAGAATTGTTGGACCCGCCGGGCCATGAACCGGGAGTTTTGCCCAAATGGTTGTCAGAGATTCAGGTCAACCTGATTATCGCAGGCGGAATGGGGCAGCGCGCCCAGCAATTATTCGAACAGAGCGGCGTGAGTGTATTAATAGGTGCTCCAAGTGAATCTCCTGAAGAAATCGTCGAAGCCTATCTTAACGGAACACTTGTCGCCGGCGAAAATATCTGTGACCACTGACGACGTATTTTCAATGGAATATGATTATACAAAAAATGTGATTGAGCACTTTAGCAATCCACGCAACGTGGGCGAGATTTACGATGCCGACGGTGTTACGGTTACAATACTGGTTGACGATATTGCGTACGGCAACTTGAGGTCGGAACATGGATTGTCAATCTGGGTTGAATACGGAAACAGGAGAATTCTCTTTGACACGGGTCCAAACGATGCTGTATTGGAAAACGCCAAACTCCTCGGCGTAAACCTGAAACAGACAGATGCAATTGTACTGAGCCACGGCCACTATGACCATACAGGAGGTCTTGAAACCGTCCTCAACGTTGCACCTAATGCCACTATCTATCTCCATCCAGCAGCTATAAAGCCGAAGTTCTCTCAGAAGAATGGACAAGCGCGAGCAATTGGCATGTCAAATTCTACAAAGAACCTTATTGGTGCTTTGGCCGAGAAAGGGAAAGTCGTCTGGACCAGGAAGCCAACACAAGTGTTCCCCGGCCTTTTCGTCACCGGCCTGATACCACGAAATTCCGACTTTGAAGATGTTGGTGGAGCGTTCTTCATTGACAAGAATTGCCATAGACCGGATTTGCTGCCTGATGATCAGGCTCTTGTTCTCAATTTACCGGCGGGGACGGTAGTCATTCTTGGATGCGCACATGCCGGCGTAGTTAACACATTGAATTATGCTGCAAAGCTAAGCGGAGAGGACCGTATTTATACCGTAATAGGTGGAATGCATCTTCTGAATGCATCCCGGAAACGTATTAATTATACCATTGATGCGTTCAGGCAGTATAATATACAAAGGATGGGTCCGGCCCATTGTACAGGCAGCAAAGCTGCTGAAAAATTCAAGAGTGCTTTTCCCGACCAATGCTCTATATGTTCTGTTGGTACTAAAACTGATTTATAGCAGATAATAAAATGCCAACATAATGAACAAAACTCTTGCAAACTTGCGGTTTGGCATTCATTATACAAGAATATCATTTTTTTGTTTTATGTCGGTGAACTAAATGAAATCTATACAGAAATGTCTTTTGGCGACAATTGTTGTTGTTCTGTCTGTAGGGGGCTGTAAAAAAGATGGAAATGCCTCGGCGGAACTGGTTGTTATGTGCGGCAGTTCTTTTGTTCCGCCCAATGAACAGCTTTGTTCGGAATTTACTGCCGAGACGGGTATTAAGGTTATAACTACTTCGGCAGGCAGTGAAGATTTTCTTCCATTGGTTAAAACCGCCCAAAAGGGCGATGTACTCATTACCCACGACCCGTACCTTGCTTATGTCTCCGATGCCAAGGTTCTGGGCGATCATGTGTGTGTGGGTTTTGTTGCTCCTGTTGTGGCGGTGCAAAAGGGGAATCCCAAAAACATAAGAAGTATTGAGGATATGACAGGAGAAGGGATTCGTGTTGCGCTAAGCGATCCGAAATACTCGACCTGCGGTAAAATGGTATTTGCGCTGCTGGAGAAAAAGGGTATTAAAGAGGCGATGATGAAAAATATCGGTACGCGACTGACCAAGGGGCACGGCACATTGGGCACGTTCCTCAAGACCCAGGCTGTCGATGCAGTGATTATGTGGAACGGAGTGGCTAACACCTTTGGCGATTCACTGGAAATCGTCGACATGCCCTACGAATACGATACGGAAATACGGGTGCATATCATGGGATTGAACTATTCCAGCCAGCCGGAAGAGCTCAAACAGTTCATTGAATTTGCTCGCTGGCGAGGCAAGGCGATTTTCGAGGAGCATGGCTATGTTAAGTAGGTTTTGCAGGAATTGTCTCATTGCCGTCGCCATTGTTCTGATCGGATGTGCGGAGAAGTCCGAGCCTGTAAGAGAAGCAGGCGGGAAGGGATCGGACCAGACTTCTGCAAAGAAAGAGTTGCTGCTGTTCTGTGGGGCCGGGATTCGACCTCCGGTTGCTGAACTGGCCGAAAAGTTCGAGGCCGAACACGGAGTGCGTGTTGTTACCGACTATGCGGGTGGCGGAATGCTCATTGCAAAGATCAAGATTCTTCAAAAGGGCGATCTGTTTATGCCGGGTGATATACATTATATCGAAGTGCTTGAAGATCGGGTGCTCTCAAAAAAGTCAGTGTGCTTTTTTGTGCCTGTGATATTCGTTCAAAAGGGTAATCCAAAGAATATTCATACTCTCAAGGACCTGTTGCGGGAGGATGTAAAACTGGGGTTGGGCGATGCAAAGGCATGTGCGATAGGTGAGAAATCCAGAAAGATATTCGCCAAGAACGGCTTTGAACCGGATGATGTGGAAAAGAGCCTGACATTTCAATCCCAGACGGTGAATGAACTGGGCATGCACATACAGGCCCGTTCGCTGGATGCTGTGATCCTATGGGATTCGATTGCAAAGTATTACAGCGACTACGGCGACGAGATTAAGATACCTGTTGAGCAGAATATTATATCAACCGTAGCTGTCGGCATACTCAAATGCACCAGGAACCAAAGCCTGGCCAAAAAGTTCGTGGATTTTCTTGTTTCAGATCGGGGCCAGGAAGTTTTCAAGAAATATGACTACAGGATAGAGCCGCCCGAATAGAACAGTGGTTGGTTTTGGAAAGGAACTCGTTGCATGAAATTTGAACAAATGGGGGATAACAGAAATTCTTAAGGAGTTTGAAATGGAAGAGTCGAGACGCAATTTTGTGAGAAAAGGTGCTTATGCTGCTATTGCAGCAGGTAGCCTGGGGATGCTTTCCTCATGCAAGAGCAGTGAGGACACACAATCGCTCAGTAATGCATCGAAAACCATGGTTGGAGCGTGCGGCTTAAGCTGCAGTGCCTGCTCCTTGATGAAAGCAGGAAAATGCAAAGGGTGCGGCCCTGCTAATGTCGTATCGGCCGAGATGATTTCCATGAAGAATTGCCCGGTACTCAATTGCGCAAGCATGAAGAAGATTGCCTATTGTGGAACCGACTGCATGAAATTCACAGAGTGCGGAAAACTCATCGGGAGGCCATACGATAAGTCGTTTATGGAGAAAATTAAAGGTCGCCTTGGTTAGAAAACAGCCTGCTTGCTGAAAACCAGATGCGATTGTCAAGGAGCCTCAGGCTGCTGAAAAAGAGTGTGAGTACAATAATCGCTCTTTGAAAGGGGAATATCTAAGTACGTGTCAGTGGGAGTTGACAGGGGACCATGGAATTGAAAGCATTTCAAGATTACTATCCTGATGAATTAAGCCACTGCTATGGCTGTGGCCGGCTCAATAGCGAAGGGCTTCAAATAAAGAGTTACTGGGACGGCGAAGAGTCTGTTGCCGTCTTTAAACCTATGCCTTATCATATAGCTGTTTCCGGATATGTATACGGAGGGCTTCTTGCCGCGCTCATTGATTGCCACTCTACTGGTACGGCATCAGCGGCGGCATATCGTGCAGCAGGTCGAGAGATGGGTACTGAGCCATACTATCGTTTTGCCACGGCATCATTGCATATAGACTATGTCCGTCCCACACCTATTGATGCTCAACTGTACGTACGCGGTGTTGTTAAAGAAATCAAGGGACGCAGGATGGTTATCTCATCAACTATAACAGCCAATGGTGAAATATGCGTACGCGGAGAAGTGGTTGTTGTTCAAATGCCTGAAAGCATGATCCCTCAAGGGCATTAGGTTTTATCTATAACGGTGTGACAAGCGGTGCTGCTAATGCTGTTTGGCCGGGACGAATTGAGGATGTAAGAATATGTATATAAAAATAGTTACTACTGTCGTTTTCTTATCAACTGTATCGATGTTTGGACATGACGAGAGAATACTACATTATCCCAATTACCAAAGATACACCTCAGAAGATGCGTCCAAAATGATAAGCAGTTCAACCGGAACTCTGGCGGATGTCTATGCTCCCCTGGCTGAATACATTGTTTCCAAATGTGCTCTATCTCAGGTGCAGGGGATCGGGGTTGATCTTGGCAGCGGTCCGGGAAACCTGATTCTTGAATTGTGTGATCGCACAGAACTTCACTGGATCAACGCTGATATCAACCCCTGTTTCTTTGAGCATTTCTATCGGGAAGCAGCCAGGCGAAAGCTGGCCCATCGCATAAGTGCAATATTTGCAGATGCCCACTATCTGCCGTTCCGGGACAATTACGCCAAGGTCATTGTCTCACGTGGTTCGTATCGCTTCTGGGCGAACAAGGAACGAGCCTTTGCAGAGATTTACCGAGTGCTCAGACCCGGGGGGATGGCATTCATCGGAAGAGGGTTTCCCCCCAATCTTTCTGTTGATACAGCCGCCCGGATCAGGTCCCATCAGAATTTTTCATATGATGTACGTAAGGCTGGAGGAGAGTTGGAGAACATCATGAAGCAACTGAACATCCATGATTATGAAATCATATATCCTCAACCCCGTGAACAAACAACCGTCAACTACGGCGTCTGGGTGTTTTTCAGAAAAGCAGGGGAAACCGCTAATTCGATTCCGACACAACAGGAGGTTTCTAAAGGACTTTTTGTTACCAGCCGAATACCATGAATCACAGATTTCTATTCGCCAAAAGGACTGGTCGTATATGAAGAAAGAAAACAACAATGCCATTGAAGTAAATACATTAACAAAAAGATTTGATGAAGTTATTGCTGTGAACAGGATTACCTTTAGTGTTAATAAAGGTGAAATGTTTGGCTTTTTAGGACCGAACGGGGCTGGGAAGACAACCACAATTAGAATGCTGACAGGTTTGCTTACTCCGGATGCAGGAGATGTTTTTATTGAAGGATTTGACATAAGAAGAAATCCAATCAAGGCCAAAATGAAAATGGGTGTTATCCCGGAAATGGGAAATATTTATGTAGATTTAACGGCAAAACAGAACATTATCCTGGCAGGAAGATTCTATGGAATTGGTGCGAGAGAACTGAGAAAAAGAGCGGACAGTCTCCTGGAGCAATTTGGACTTTATGACAGAAAGGATGATCTTGCCAAAACCTTTTCCAAGGGTATGAAACAAAGAGTTAATGTTGCAAGTGCTATCGTTCATAACCCGGAACTGTTATTTCTGGATGAACCAACGTCAGGATTAGATGTACAGAGTCAGCGATTGATTAAAAAAATTATCAAGGAAATGAATCAGAAAGGGACAACTATCTTTTTAACCACCCATAATATTGAAGAAGCGAATATACTATGCGAAAGGATAGGGATTATAAACAAGGGTAAAATAGCAG
>JAGHBX010000585.1 GCA_021160785.1 Planctomycetota bacterium
CCGCACAGCCTGCCAGATACCCCCACAAACTGCCCATAAACCCAGCCAGAACAGGGCTTTGCATCGTATCGACCCACCACGGGCGAACAGATTCCACTCGGCAAAGGACGACATAACCGATCAATACACCCACAATTACGGGCAGAAGAAAGAGCACTTCTCTTGCCACCTCAATACGATGTGCGAAATCCGGTTCATCCTCTTCTGTTTCGCCCTCAAAATCCTCCGGATATTCGTAGCTCCTTTTTATTTTTCCTGTCGCCAGCCCGATCAGCGAGATGACAAGCCCAACGGCGCCGCCGGCCGCCATCGCACCCGTCACAGACCCGGCTACCGGGAAGATACTATATGCCCGAATCGCCGCCGCATCCACCACAAATGACGCTGCCGTCGATGCCGCTATCCCGACTATCGTTACAAACCAGCACAGAGAAATCGGGATCACCCACAACTCCAGGTCGATCGCCGACGCCGACAGAAACGCCGACAGCAAAACCATACACACCAGATAGAACAGCCAACCTCCCGCAAGAAAGCTATCCCACCCGATTGGCCCGCCTGCGTCGTCGAACCTGCGAAGACCGACGATGTAGAACAACGCATACACGCCCACAAACATCACTGCCGTAAAAAGCTCCACGATGAAATAGCGGGGCGATATCCTTGCCTTGCAATACCGGCATCTGCCCCGCAGTATCAGCCAGGAGAAAAGCGGTATGTTGTCGTAGAACTGAATTCGCTTGTTGCAGGACGGACACGACGAAGGCGGAGTCACAATCGATTTGTCGCGCGGAAGACGATAGATGACAACATTCAAAAAGCTGCCGATACAGCTTCCGAAAGCAAACAAAAAAATTAACCAAATCCATTCAGGCGACACACATACTCCCTTCGTGTAAGAGGTAACACTTTTGCCAAGTGTGATATCCGCTTGTCATTCCCGCGAAAGCGGGAATCCAGCATAAAATAGCTTCCGCCACAGAGCCTGCCATGAGCGTAGCCGAACAGGCGGTTTCCTGTTTCTCGCACACCCGGCTAAAATATCACTGAAAGAGCGGTTCGCCAACCGCCCCTTATTTACCTTTTTTTCCGTCAACAATGCCCGCCACCTTCATGGGCAGACCGTACAGACGGATAAACCCATTAGCATCCGTCGGGTCATACTCGGCGCCCATCTTGAAGCTGGCAAGGTCCGTTCGATACAGGCTCCGGGGGCTCTTGACGCCGGCGATCGTACACCTGCCCTTATACAGCTTCAGCCGAACCGTGCCCGTAACATTCCTCTGCGTCACATCCACAAACGCATCAAGCGCCTCGCGCAGCCGACAGAACCACTGGCCGTAGTAAACCATCTCGGCATACTTAAGCGCCACCTGCTGCTTGTAATGCATCGTCTCGCGATCTAACGTAATGCTCTCAAGCGCCCTGTGAGCCGTAGTCAAAATCGTGCCCCCCGGCGTCTCATACACACCGCGGGACTTCATCCCAACAAGACGATTCTCCACAAGGTCATCCTGACCTACCGCATGTTTGCCGCCGATCGTATTGAGCGTCTCGATCATTTTCACGCCGCCGACAGCCTTGCCGTTAAGCCGCTTCGGCACACCCTCCTTAAAACCGATCTCAACATAATCCGCTTTATTCGGCGCCTTCGACACAGGCCGACTCATCACAAAAAGATCGTCCTTCGGCTCGTTCCACGGATCCTCGAGATCGGCCCCTTCGTGGCTGATGTGCCACAGGTTCCTGTCTCTCGAATAAATCTTCTTCTTGCTCTGCTCGATAGGTATCTTACGTTTCCTGGCATAATCGACCGCCGCCTCGCGCGATGTCAGCGTGAAATTCGGGTCTTTCCACGGCGCAACAATCTTCAAACCCGGATCGAGCGACATAAACGTCAACTCGAACCTCACCTGGTCGTTGCCCTTGCCCGTTGCCCCATGCGCAACGGCCGTCGCCCCTTCGGCGTGGGCAACATCCACCTGATGCTTTGCGATCAAAGGCCGCGCAACACTCGTTCCCAAGAGGTAGGCATTCTCGTATATCGCCCCGGCCTTGAGCATGGGCCATATATAATCTTCAACAAACTCCTTACGCAAATCCTTAACCACACACTTCACCGCCCCCGTCGCAAGAGCCTTCTTCTTAATCCCCACAAGCTCATCGCCCTGCCCCAGCTCCGCCGCAAATGCAATAACATCATAACCGTAGGTCTCTTTCAACCACGGCAAAATAACACTCGTATCAAGCCCGCCACTGTAAGCCAACACAACCTTCTCAGCCTTCGCCATCGCAATCACCTTCTTCAAAAAAACCAAAACACCAACACACAAGCTACTTTATCATGCAGCGATCATAATTCCCTCGCGTCTGGCAATCTCGATTATGGGCCGGGATTGATCACTTTCCCATTCCTGTTCACCACACGCTATAGGCTCAATTCGGTTATCGCATCTCGTCGCCTTCCACAGCTTCTTGACCATGTCCACTTCATGGCCGTTATCAAACTCCGGGGCAATCACAATTAAATCAATATCGCTGTATTCGCCGCCTTTGCCGTTGGCAAAAGAACCGAACAATATCGCTTTGTCGGCATGGATCCCAAGTTCATGCAAACCTGCGAGATAGGTCTTTATCGTAACTATAATTGATTCTTCAACCATTCAAGAGTCTCCTTCGTACGAGACAGTTCCGCCGACACATCGTCTGCTTCAAGTGCGTACAACCTGGTGTCGGGATAACGCCCTTCCAACTGGTATACACCAAAGCTGCGTATGAACTCATCCCGCTCCTCATCGAGAACCAATCCTGCAATCTCGGCAAGACGAATCAGACTGTGTATTCGTGGCGGCACATCGCCGGTTTGCCGAACAACATATGCCTTCAGCAGCTTTTCAAGAGAAAGGTGTGCAAAAAAAAGACAATGCCGCAAATGTCCCTTCTCCAGCAAAGATTCCGCTGCTGAAATATCCTCGGCGCTGCTTGCCGTCCAATACTCTATTTGTTTCGTCACATCCATATACCTGCCGCCCTTATCGCCTCAGTGGTTCAGCAGCGAACATCCCAACCATCAAGAATCAACATTATATCGCCCGGACAGCCAAATAACAGCAAAATCCCTCCCAATTTTTCAAATCACGCCGCAGGAATGGATTGTGGCGACTGGGCGGCGGAGTGGCAGGGTGTTCCGATTCATCGGGATTAGCCCACCGGCATTGCTGTTGGCTAAGCATTTCTCAGCCACGGGCGGGAGTACTTGCGGAAATCATCGGCAGCTTCCGGCTTTTCGACGACCGGGTGCGATTGGGCGATCTCCTCGGCCCAGTTATGTCGAGCCAGAAGGCGGTAAATGTACTGCATGGAAACCCTTCTGCCCGCTTTCTTTTCGATCAGCGGCTTCAAGATCGCCGCCTTGGGACAGTCGCCTGCCCGGACCTTGACCATGAAAGACTCCAGCACTTCGGTTTCCTGGCTATCTGTCAGATAACACCACCGTCTGCCCCCGCGACCCTTGCGTTGTAGCCCCGCCGGCCCCCGGGCGTTGTACTGGCCGATCCAAAGCCACACCGCCTGAATGGACACATCCAGGATTTCAGCTATCTGATGAGCATGCAGTCTTTCCGTATGCGTCAGCCACACCGCCATACGCCGTTTGTAAGACGCCTGGTCAGGGGCGTCCTCCAGCCACTGAGACATCTCCTCGGTCGTCAGGTATTCTTCTATTTTCGCCGGCGCTCTCATCGCTTCACCGCAGCTATCGTATAAAACTTTGCGTATAACACCCAACGACTCTTTCCGGGTCCATGTGGATTTGTGTGGTTCTGCTACTGGACGTTTAGAGGCAGCCGACGAAGATCGGCTTCCAGATTCGTGAGAATCTCCGCCAGACAGGCATTGAGCCCTTCCGCCAGCAACGAGGCGATCTTTTTATCTGTCGGCTGGACAGAACGGTATTTCCTGCTGAAAATAATGACGTCCTTTTTCAGGTGCTCATCTATAAGGACAAACTCAATTTCCATCACCGCATTAGTTTCCGTTTCACTGCGGTGATCGCCGTAAACAGCCTGAATGTCGCCTTCGAGCATGTAGTCATAGTCGACACTGCTGAACGTATCGACAACATTTGCAAAGACGTCGCTTTCGGAGAGCCACTGGCGTGTCTCCTCCGTGATCAAGCCGGCAGGCGGAGAAAGAAACCCGTGATAGAAGTCGGAAACGTACCTCGATTTGGCCTTGCGGTAAACAAATTCGTGTGTCTCGAACGGGCTCGATATGGCAAAACGCCGAACCTTCAGTACGCCTTGGCCCTGGGTCTGCGGCTCATCGGAGACACGAGTTACATCCAGTATATACTGGTCCTGGACCATCTTCGAGTTTTGGGTGCACCCGCCAACATACGCAAGGATAGCCGTAGCGAGACAGGATGCTGCCGCCAACAGTTTAAGTGCGCGAATCGTAATCATTTGGATACCTCCGGTGGCGGGCCTCCAATGACAAGCCCGGGATACTTCTTAAGCTTCTCGGTGAAATCCCGCAGGTTTGCGGTGGTCCGTCTTATGTTGCCCATGATACCCTCCACCTCCGATTGCTGAGACGCCACGAATTTGTCCAGACGCCTCAACGTCACATCGAGTTGCGCGATTGTCTCGGGAATGTTCACGCCGTCGGGGCTCTTGGATTTGTCTAACATGCCCACGACAAACTCGTTGGTCGTACGCAGGTCGGCGACAAGACCCATCAGGTTGGATCGTATCTTCGGGATTTGAGCGTCGCTGACTGCCTGATCCATTGTATTGAGTGTTTTCGCCAGTGAAACGGCAATGCCCTTGAAATCAATCGTGTTAAGTGTCCCAAGGATGGAATCGATCGACTCGGTAAGGTTTTTGTAAAGGCTGGGCGTCGCAGGAATGTAGAAGTTCTTCGGCTCCCATGCGATCTCAAGTTCCTCGCCGGCGTCGCGATCGATGTCGATATAATCGGCTTCGATATAACTGATCCCGGTGATGCCCTGATAACAAGTCTTCAGTCTCAGGCCCCTGGCGACCCACCCGTCAATGATTCTCCAGATGACCTTGTCGTCGGCATCCTGGGGAAAATTCGACCGGTCCACCGCCATAATGACCAGGACGTATCGGCTGTATTTCTCATAGGCCGCAGAGCCGTACTTCATCTTGTCGGGGTAGCCCATGGGAAGAAACGTGATTTGTTTGACAGTGCCGATCCGAACGCCGCGGTGATAGACCGACGACCCCACGCTGAGGCCCTGCACCGACTCATCTATGTACGTTTCCAACAAAAGCGAATCTCTTGTCAGGGTGCCGGCGCTCAGGATGATTATGCCGACGGCAAGGATTCCAAACACCGCGATTATGAAAACGCCTATCTTGAAATAGTTTGCTTTTGTACTCATAGCAATATCAACTTTCTTGATCAATCCAGTTCGTAGTTCGTAGTTCATAGTTTGTAGTTCATAGTTTGTAGTTCGTAGAGGAACAGACGCCCGCAAACCATACACTACCGACTCCAGATTCTATTCACTATTCACTACTCACCATTCACTCTATTAACTACTCCGCCTGACGGTGGAAAAACCGCCGCACCCATGCATTATCCGTACTGTCGCGCAACTGCTCGGGCGGGCCGGCGGCGACAATCTTCCTGGCTTCTTTTTCCAGCATGATCACCCTGTCGGCTACCGCGTATATACTTGCCAATTCATGGGTTACGATAACAAACGTGATCTTGAGACTTTTGGCCAGACGCCGTATCAGCCCGTCCAGCCCCGCCGACGTAACCGGGTCCAGCCCAGCCGACGGCTCGTCGAGAAACAGAATCTGCGGATCCAGCACCATTGCCCGTGCTATTGCCGCCCGCTTCTGCATCCCGCCGCTCAACTCGGCAGGCATATAATCACCATAACCACCCAGACCGACAAGGTCAAGTTTCATCGACGCGATCAGGTTCGCCGCATCCCGCGGCAGGTCGGTGAACTCGTCAAGTTCAAGACGAACATTCTCCAACAGCGTCATCGAGCCGAATAGCGCGCCGGTCTGGAACATCACACCGATCTTCCGCAGAATCCTGTGGCGCGACCGTCCGGAGGCGGCAACGATATCGTCTCCGTCGATCAGGACGCAGCCTGCATCCGGTTCGAGCAGCCCGATCATGTTCTTCAGGAGCGTGGTCTTGCCGCAGCCCGAGCCGCCTGCGATGACAAAGACCTCGCCGGGATAGACATCAAAGGAGATGTCGTCGAGGATCACTTCCTCTCCGTACCCCGCAGAGAGGCCCTCAACTCGAATGACAGGCTCGCTTTCGTTGCTCATAGTATCTAAATATCCATATAATGAAACAGAACAGCAAACACACCTTCAGCCAATACGACCAGGACAATGCCGCTTACAACCGCACGCGTGGTTGAAATGCCTACAGCGCTTGGGCCGGTTTCCGTCTGCAGACCACGCAGGCAACCCACACCGGCAACAAGGCCCCCGAATACCAGCGCCTTGAACAGTCCCAGCGCAACATCCCCGGCATCAATCGCCGACTCGACATGGCTGGTGTACGTAACCAGCGGAAAACCCAACGACAGCATAACAACACCACAGCCGATCAAACCGAAAACGTTCGCCACTACCGTCAGCAGGGGGGTTACAAATATCGTCGCCAACACTTTCGGTACGACCAGGAATCGCACCGGGTTGAGGCTCATCGTCGTCAGCGCGTCAATTTCATCGTTTATCTTCATCGTGCCCAATTCCGCCGCATAAGCCGAACCGCTTCGCCCGGCCAATATGATCGCCGTAATGAACGGACCGAGCACCCGGACCAGTCCCATAGCCACAAGATCGGCTACATATATATCGACGCCGAACTGACGCATCGGCATTGCGAAACTGAAAGCCATGATCAAACCGAAAAGAAAACCGATCAACGATACAATACCCACGGCGTTGGCCCCTGCGCGTTCTGCGGTTATAAACACTTCCTTCCACCTCAGTTGCCCGCGACGCACCAGGCAACGAACCGCCGCAACGTGCAGTTCGCCAATGAAGGCAAATTGCTCACGCAGGTCCAAAAACAACTGCCAGGTGAAATGGCCGATCTCCTCGGCGGGATGGATATGTCGCTTCTCCTTGCCGTACTCTGCGAACCGATCTGCGTCAAAGCGATCTAACATCTCCGCCAATTCAGGCCGCAAACCCTTAAATTCCACCGCAAAGCCTTGTTTGACCCCCTTGAGCCGCAGAGAAAACAGCAGCCCCACACCGGAACCGTCGCAGTAATCAATCTCTTCGCCGAGCACAATCACCCGCGCCGGCCTGGCGTGTTTGAGGATATCGGACGTCTGCCGCCACAGCGAACCGACGTTCACCGAGTCCAGCCGACCCGCATAACCCAACGTCATCGTGCCGTATCCGTCCGACTCACTGCGCAGGCGAGCCGAAGATCGGGATTTGGATTTCGCCGTCATTTGTCAACCACCACCACTGTATATCGCCGTCCATGAACGCATTATCGTCAATATCAGCCCAAAATTGCAAGACAAAACCGCCACAGCGGGGTTTTCCCGAACAAAATGAGGAAAAAGCCTTGAAATGCCAACCGGTACATTGTAAAGTTACACCCCGAACACACAAAACGCCCGGCCGTATCCTTTGTACCGGGCCTTGTGTGAACCGGAAATTACGGGCGATTAGCTCAGTTGGCAGAGCAGCTGACTCTTAATCAGCGGGTCGCGGGTTCGAATCCCTCATCGCCCATTAACGCAAGTCATGTATTTATACTGACTTGCGTTTTTTGTGCGCCGACTATTCCCCTGAAACGCAAAATGGTGCCACTAAATTTTGGATGGAGAACGAAAAGATTTGTGGACAGCCAAGGAATTTAGCGGTACCGTGAGTAGTGAAATCTATGTGAAAGGAGATGATATGAGGACAATTATTGATCTCGTCGTAACGGAGCCTGGCGGAGGGGGAATCGCTTTCAAGAAGGAGTGTGATCTTCCGTTCGCCCTTCAAGCGGGCATGAATATTGAGGATCCCGTTTGGAAATCAGAGAAGCCTATCGTAAGTGTCTCGTACAATTTGGAGGATGAGTGCTTGCATGTCGCAATGGGCTTGGTGAATCCGTCCGACCAGGAAACGTACGAACAAATTATCAAAATGTACAAGGCCCACGGCTGGCTTGAGGTTGGCGACGGGGATTAATTCTGGCAGGCTCGCACGAATGGATTTAAAGTTGTTTGAAACGATTGAGCATAGGTGCCCGGATTGTGGGCATAAGTGGCGTGCCCCTTGGGATAGCAACCGCGAACTCTGCGTGAAGTGTTGTGGTGAGAGCTTCATTCCACGAAGACTGTTTCGCCTTGTCAAATCACATGACATTAGAGCAGGCGACTACGGTTACATTGAGGAGGAGCATCCCTTCCTTGTTCAGAAGGAAGGCGACAGTTTGTATATACATACACCATCATGCGATGATGATTACTGGTCTGTGTATGATTTAGTGGATAAAATGCAAGATGGCGGGGCGACGCGACAAGGCAACATCTTTGATGATCTCGAAAAAAGCAAGGACGAAAGCGACAAGGACATAATGTGATCATTGCCCGAAAGGAAATAGCGAATGGAAGCTATCCTATTTACTGCACTTGTAAGATCGGATGGAGCTAAGGAGGGATTAAGTAAGGACGTTGATTTCCCTTGCACGCCATTTGTCGGAATGGAGATTGACGATACGGCATTTGAAAATGTACGCAAGATTACACAAGTCATATTTGACATGCCCGGCAAAGCAATATGGGTGGTTGTCGAGCCGCATATTGTATCCGAAGTGTCTGGAAAGCGATTGATTTCCGAAGATGATTTTGAGGAAATGATGGGCAGGTATAAGGCTTGTGGTTGGAAGTCTGGGAGCAAAGAGAAATGAAGCTACTTTTTGTTCATGGGGCACAGGTAGCTGCCGTCACGCGATCCGGGCAATCGATGCACGCCTACCGTGG
Source organism: Planctomycetota bacterium (assembly GCA_021160785.1). Taxonomy (GTDB): domain Bacteria; phylum Planctomycetota; class Phycisphaerae; order Sedimentisphaerales; family Anaerohalosphaeraceae; genus B28-G16. The sequence continues at coordinate 9,005 of JAGHBX010000585.1, forward strand.
CGTCATTGCCTTGGACGGCCCCCATGTTTCACGTACATGTTTTGTATCTTGCCCGGATTCTGGACGGGCAATATTATGAATACGTGCAATTGTGCGGTCTTGACACATCAAAAATGCGTGTTTGCGGCTCCAAAAAAATATTCAGACATACCGTAAATATGCCGATTTAATACTTGAACAATTCATGGGTATATGGCATAATTAAGTAGTAGTGTTGGGTAGCAGGATGCTAATTCGCTTGGGTGCGTCCCAGGCACGATACGATAGCGGGAGGCTGCGTGCCTCCCGCATTCTTTTTTTCAGGGAGGAAACGCTATGAAGCGAGTTTGTGTATTCGTTGATGGTGAGAATTTTCGGCACACCCTTTTGGACCTCTTTCCGGACTTCGACAGCAGGGAATATCTCCCCAAGAAAACGCCTTGGGATAAGCTGTTTGACTGGTTTGTTGCGAAAACCATTTGCGACGACGGTTTTGAAAGGGTCCGAACATACTGGTATGTGATTGCAATGTTGGATTGCTACCCTGACAGACTGCCAGGCAGAGAAGCAAGTACAGAAAAGCTCAGGCAATTCTTACGGCCATGGGACGAGGCGAGGGAGAGATTGAAAGCACTTGATGACGATCCGGACAAACATTTTCTGGAAGTGACCGAGTTAGTCGCTGAGGTCGAGCGTCGACGGGCAGCAATGAGGAAAAGATTCCAATATTGGCGGAGTCGGCAAGAGCGAATCGCATCTCAGGGATCACGAATTGAATGGCGTCGAGCGGGCGCGATAACATTTAACGCATTCGATAAAAAGCTTGGTTCAGAAAAGGCTGTGGATGTGAAACTTGCAACCGACCTGATAACTCTGCGCGGTATCTATGACGTCGCAATCATTGTATCTGGTGACCAAGACTATGTTCCTGCAGTACAAGTTGTGAAAGACAGCGGCAAAAGAGTGGTGAATGTGGTCTTCCGAAACAGGGCAGGTCGATTATTGCCGGGAGGAGCGAAAAGACTAAACGAGTTGACAGATGAGTGCGTCGAGATACGCCATGATGATATCAAACCCTTCATTTTTCCCCCTACTTAGCCCCCCCTCTGCAGAGCAAAAACACCGAGACAGATGCTCGTTTTCGCGGGCGCATATTCAGACGCTGTTCGTCGATTCCCAAAGGATCATTCCCGGCTCATAAGGCTCCAGAAGATCGGCATGTTTGGGCATGACGCGAATGGCAAATCCGTGCTGACCGGATATCCGACACGGAATCGCGCCGTTAAACGTGCAGATTTTCTCGGCTTCATCGCAGGAGGCGAATTCCATTCTCACGACCTCGCCGCTGGTGATTTCACCTGCCGAATCCACCTTGCCGTGGTAAATCTCGACCGCAATATCATCCGGGCTGAGTCGCCCCATCTTCACCTCGGCCACAACGTGAAGTTGTGATCCGACCTCCAGTTGAGGCTCGCGAACATTCAACTGACTCGTCTTCTTGTCGCCGGCAATCTGCACGTCGACCTTTTCGATCGCAAGATCCGACCATGCGTTCTTAACGGTTGCCTTCCACATCGACAACGCTCTGACCCGCGCCATGGCTTCGGCCGTCAGATAACGCCATCTGGCAGCGGCCGGATTGTAGAATTTACGCGTGTATTCGGCTACCATCCGGTTTGTGTTGAATCGCGGAGCACACCACTTGATCGTGTTCTTCATCCGCTGGATCCAGCGTCGCGGCAGGCGGTCCCTCGACCGCGAATAGAACAGCGGCACGACCTCATTCTCCAGCAGGTTGAAAATCGCCTGCGATTCAACCTCGTCCTGGTACTCGAAGTCATCGTAAGATTCGCCGGCGCCGATGATCCAGCCGCCTTCGGGCGTATAGCCTTCGCACCACCAGCCATCCAGGATGCTCATATTGAGCACGCCGTTCAGCGCGGCCTTCATGCCGCTTGTGCCGCTGGCCTCCATGGGCCTCCGCGGGTTGTTCAGCCACACGTCCACGCCCTGAACCAGGTAACGGGCGACATCCATATTGTAGTCCTCCAGGAATACGATCCGCCGCCTGACATGCTGCTGCTTGGCGAAATGGACCACCTGCCGGATGATCTCCTTACCCGCGTTATCCTTGGGATGCGCCTTGCCGGCGAAAATAAACTGCACGGGCTTTTCAGTATCGGTCAGCAGCCTGATCAGCCGTTCGGTGTCTTTCAGCAGCAGATTGCCCCGCTTGTACATTGCAAAGCGCCGGGCAAAGCCGATTGTCAGCGCCTCGGGATCGAGAACTTCTTCGGCCCAGCCCAATTCGGTATGGAAGGCGCCGCGACGCTGCATCTGCATCTTCAGTCGCTTGCGAGTAAAGCCAACCAGACGCTCCTTGCACCGCTGATGTATCCGCCAGAGTTCTTCATTGGGAATCTGGTCTATGTGGTGCCATATCGATTTGTCAACCACCTCATCGCTCCATCTGGAACCAAGGTACCGCTCAAACAGTGAGTTTACCTCGGCGCTTAGCCAGGTCTTGGCGTGAACACCGTTTGTAATCGACTTAATGGGTATCTCTTCTTTGGGCAGGTCCGGCCACAGTTCCGACCATATCTCCCGCGACACCTCCCCGTGCAGCAGGCTGACGCCGTTTCGATACGAACTCATCCTAATCGCAAGCACCGGCATCTTAAACGCCTCCTTGTCGTCATCCGGGTTGACCCGTCCCATCGCCAGAAACTCCTTCCTGTTGATTCCGAGCTTGCCGTAGTAATGACTAAAGTATTTATCGATCAGTTCAGGCTTGAACTCGTCGCTGCCGGCGGCAACGGGTGTATGCACGGTAAAAACATTGCTCGATCTGGCGGCTTCGGCGGCCTCGTCGAATGTCATCCCTTTGCCGCTGCGAAGCCTTCGGATGCGCTCCAGCGCCATAAAAGCCGCGTGCCCTTCGTTCATATGGCAGACCGTCGGCTCGATGCCCATCGCCAGAAGCGACTTCATGCCGCCTATCCCTAAGATGATCTCCTGGCAGATTCGCATCTCGACGTCGCCGCCGTACAGAACCTGCGTAATGATGCGATCTTCCGGGGCATTTTTCGGCAGATTCGTATCAAGCAGATACAGCACGGTTCGTCCGATCGTCGCCTTCCATATCTGAGCTAAGATGTTCCTTCCCGGAAACTGCACACTTATCGTCAGGGGGCGTCTGCCCTTCTTGCGCACTAATTCGACGGGCATATTATGGAAATCATTGTCGATATAATGTTCCTGTTGCCAGCCGTCGCTATTGAGATACTGTCTGAAATACCCCTTCTGATAGAGCAGCCCCACCCCGATTAACGGCACACCGAGGTCGGAGGTGCTTTTCAGATGGTCGCCCGCCAGAATGCCCAGCCCGCCTGAATAGATAGGAAGAGACTCATGAATGCCGAATTCGGCACTGAAATAAGCGATCACCGGCTTGCTTGTCTTGGCATAAATCTTGTCATACCATGTCGGCGAGTCCAGGCATTCGTTGAGTTTTTCCATCGCCTGCTGCAGTTGATACAGAAAGCCTTCGTTGCCCGCAAGGTCCTCGAGTCTCGCCTGTGACACGCTGCCCAACAGCTTGACGGGGTTGTGCATGCTTTCCTGCCACAGATTGCCGTCGATACGCCTGAAAAGGTCCACGAACTCGCTGTTCCAGCACCAAAAAAGGTTGTTGGCGATGACCTTGAGATTTTCCAGGGGTTTCGGCAGCGTGGGTTTGACAACAAAGGTTCTGACCGTCCGCATTTACAATCTTCCTTTAATTCCAGATGTCCCTTGATCGCTGATAGACTCTCAGACTCAATATATGTTTAATCGGTAAATACTGTGCGGGTCTTAATACCAAAAACACGTCTGCGAGGTATCTGAATCGAGATCAATCAGGCTTATCGGACCGTCCTATAATACCTGCACAATACCGACTGCGCATAAACTCATTACAGGATGTCCATGTCGTAGACCCCCTTTATCGAAGTGTCCGATCCCCCGCCGGCGCCGGCTGCTAATATC
>JAGHBX010000117.1 GCA_021160785.1 Planctomycetota bacterium
GAATTATCCGCTGGTCGTTTTGATCAACGGGCAGTCGGCAAGCGCCTCGGAGATTGTGGCAGGCGCCCTCCAGGACGAGAAATTCAAGAGAGCGACTCTCGTGGGAACGCGAAGTTACGGCAAGGGCAGTGTGCAGGTGGTTACGCCTTATACGGGGGGCGATTCGCAGTTGAAATACACTATGGCCTACTATCACCTTCCGAGCGGTCAGCGGGTTAAGAACCGCTACAAGATGGAAAAAGAAGGCCGCAAGGACTGGGGAATCGAGCCGGATATCGAGGTGGAGCTGAATATGAATGAGCTTCGGGAAATGATCGATGTTCAGCGCGCCAACGAAGTCCTTGCCAAAGCCGATCACAATACGGACAAACCTCTCAAGCGACATTCGTGGCGGGAAACACTGCAAGCCGACAAGCAGCTTGCGGTCGCGCTTCTGGCGGTAAAGAGCAAGATGATTCAGGCGGGCCATACGGTGACGTTCGTCGAGCGCCAGGATGTGCTGCCGGCGACCGAAAAGGTGGCGGTGACGCAATAAGAGCCTCTAACAAAGTGAAACGTGGCACGGGCATCTTGCCCGTGTATCATGGGCAGGATGTCCATGCCACTTACCCCGGGCGCAAGTCAACCAGAAGGGAAGAGCATTGACGCAAAAGAGCGGTATAGGAAAATTCGAGCAACAGCGATTAGAGAAAGTCGCCCGTTTGCGCGAAATTGGAATAGATGGTTACGGGGGCAGGTTTGACGGCGCCGAGCCGACCGTTGACGTCAGGGGGCGGTTCGAGAAGGACAAGGAAGGTCAGCGTGCATGCTGTGCGGGCAGGATTGTGCTGTTGCGGGATATCGGCAAGCTGATTTTTATTACGCTTCGCGACTGGCGAGGGACCATTCAGTTGGGGCTGAGCAAGAAGCTGTTAAGCGACCAGTGGGAGCTTGTCAAACTGCTCGACCTGGGCGATCTGATCGGCGGCGACGGTCAGTTGGGCATGACAAGGACCGGCGAGATCACTATCTGGGCGGAGACGATCACCATGCTAAGCAAAGCCACCCTGCCGCCCCCCGATAAGCACGGCAGTCTTGTCGATATAGACCGGCGCTATAGGCAAAGGTATGTCGATCTGTGGGCCAATCCGGAGGTAATGGAGCGGTTCCGCAAACGGAGCGAGATGGTCGCTTCGATTCGCCGCTTCCTCGAAGGGCGGGGGTTTTATGAAGTGGAAACTCCCATGATGCAGACCATTGCAGGCGGCGCGGCGGCGAAGCCTTTTATTACGCATCATAACAGCCTCGACATGGATATGTACCTTCGCATCGCGCCGGAGTTGTTCCTCAAGAGGCTCTTGGTTGGTGGCATGGAGAAGGTCTTCGAGATTAACCGCAACTTCCGCAACGAAGGCCTCAGCACCCGCCACAATCCTGAGTTTACAATGATGGAACTGTACCAGGCATACGCCGATTATAACATCATGATGGATATCACCGAGGAGCTTGTCGGCGCATTAGTCAAAGAGCACTGCGACGGGCCCAAAATACAGTTTGGCGAGATGGTGGTTGATTACACGCGACCGTGGCGGCGAAGCACTTATGCCGAATTGCTGGCTGAATATGCCGACTGCGACATTGACGATTTGGACGCGGTTCGTGCAAAGGCCAAGGAACTCGGGCTAAACGAAACGAACATGGACGATGTGGTTGTGGTTAACGCAGTCTTCGAGGCGACGGTTGAAGAGAGGCTTATTAATCCGACTTTTGTGATTGATTATCCGATAGCGCTTTGCCCTTTGACCAGGCAAAGTAAGGCCGATCCGCGATACGCCGAGCGGTTCGAGTTGTTTATCGGTACGATGGAAATCGCCAACGCCTACACCGAACTCAACGATCCCGCTGTTCAGGAAGCCAACTTCAGGATTCAGCTTCGCGGGCAGGAAGAAACTATGGCGACGATGGACGAAGACTTCATCACGGCGCTGAAATACGGCATGCCGCCGGCCGGCGGTTTGGGCATAGGCATCGACAGGCTCATAATGCTCCTGACCGGCGCCACCAGCATCCGCGACGTCGTACTGTTTCCACTGCTGAAAAAGATTCAACCCGGATAACAAATGAGTTACTTGAGTTTTTTTCTCTGCCTGAAGTATCTTCGCCGGAGGAAGATTGTTTTTCTCAGTATTGCCGCCGTCGCCATGTCGTGTGCGCTTCTTATAACGGTGGCGAGCCTGTTTACCGGTTTTATCAATGCGGTTGAAAACGGTGTGGGCGAGCACATGGGCGACATCGTCATCGCCGCTCCTTCGGGAACGAAGATTTCCGGGTATGACAAGCTGATTGATGACCTGGCGGCCCATCCGCTCATTGATGGCGCCACGGCTGTCCTGGAGAGCCAGGGGCTTTTGCATCTGCCCAACGGCAATGTTCGCGCAGTCAGGATATGGGGCATTGAGCTGCCCCGTCGCACTCAGGTGAGCCCTGTGGAGGAGTTTCTCATCAATCCGACGCCGGAGGGAAGGAGCCCGAGTTTCGCCCTGGATACCGATGGCGGCGAGTTGGGCGGCTTTGTGGGTATAGGCGTTGTCGCAAAGCCCGACGACAGGACCGATGAATATGACATCGCCGGCGTCCGCAGCGAGTTTCTCGGCCACAAAGTCACGCTTACCACGGGCACAGTGGTCGATACTGCGAGCATTTCAGCCGGCGCCGAGTCAGCGTCGTCGGGCGCAAGATTCAAGCGAAAGACATTGAAGTTTTCCATCGCCAATGTTGTCTACAGCGGCATGTATGAGTTTGACAGGAACTTTGTATTTTTGCCCATCTCCATGCTCTCGGAAAAACTCTACCCGGACAGGGGCAATGTCGCCGGCATGATTCAGATTCGACTCAGCGAAGCGGGGCAGGACAAACCGATCGATGAGGTCGTTAAGGAGGTGGAAGAAAACGTCTGGCTGCCCTTCGCCAAAGGCAGATTCAATTGGGCCAGGTATGCGAAAGTGGAATCTTCGAAGAAAATGCAGGCCCGCCTCATCGCCGAATACAAAAAGCAGATGGCAATGCTGATGCTGATATTCGGCGTTGTCAGCGGAGGCGTGGTTATCCTGATCTTTTGCATATTCTACCTGATTGTAATGACAAAGCAAAAGGATATCGCAATCGTGAAGAGTTGCGGCCTTGGAAGTGGCGCCGTCGCAACGATGTTTGTCTTGTTCGGCTTTGCGGTGGGTGCGGCGGGCTCGGCCCTTGGCGTGGGTCTGGGATGCCTGGTCACAAAAAACGTCAACACGGTCGAACAATGGATAAGCATGGCCCTGGGACTTAAGATATGGAAAAGCAGCACATACATGTTCAGCAGGATACCGAATGAGGTTGACTGGACGTCGGTTGTGTGGATCGTGGCGGCTGCTGTTGTCGCCGCCGGTGTGGGCGCGTTGATACCCGCCATCGCCGCAGCGAGGTTGAAGCCCGTCGAGATTCTGCGTTATGAGTAGCAATGTATAAACTGAAACTGGCAATTCGTTATTTTCTGAGACGTCGGATTACGTCGCTTGCTGTGGTGGCGGTGGCGCTTTGCGTCTTTATCGTGGTCGTTGTAATGACCGTAATGAACGGATTGGTGACCGAGTTTCGCAGCAAGAACCATAACTTTGTCGGCGACTGCGTGATAAGCACGGATTCCCTGGTGGGGTTTCCGTATTATGCCGAGTTTATCGCCGAACTCGACAAGCAGAATTTCGTGGCGGCGACCTCCGGTGCGATAAGGAGCTTCGGTCTCCTGACACAGCCCAACGCCGAATGGAACCTCGGTGTCGAGATCATGGGGATAAACGCAGCGGACCATATTGGCGCGACCGGTTTCGCAAAGACGCTTCACTACCATGCACTCGATCCGGAGAACGTATTTATCCCGAGTTACAATCCCACGCTTGCCGGCTGTGTCGTGGGTATCGACTTGATGCCGAGCCAGCGCAATCATTCTGGTGAGTATTATCACAACCCGAATCCACCGTCGTATAAATTGATAATAAGCTGCTTTCCACTGACGCCCAGGGGCGGCCTTGCAAAGGCGGGAACCGATCTCGTTAATACGCTGAGCTTTTCCTACAGCGACGATACCCAAAGCGGGCTCGTCAAGGTCGACGGCAGGGTGATATATGTTTCCTTCGAGTACGCGCAGAAGATGTGCGGCATGTCGGGCGAAACGCCGAGAATCAGCGCGATTTACGTCAAGTTTGCAGACGGCGCCGCCCTGGACGAAAGCTGCGATAAGGTAAGACAGATGTGGCGGGATTTCGTCGAAGCGAACAAAACTCGCCGGCAGGCTTTCCTGCTGGAGAATGTGTCAGTTCAAAGCTGGATAGAGAATCGGCGAAGCACGATTGGGCCGATGGAAAAGGAGCAGACAATGCTGACTCTGCTCTTTGCCATGTTGGGGATCATAACCGTGTTTGTGATTTTCGTCGTGTTTTACATGATCATCAGCCACAAGAGCAAGGATATTGGGATCCTCAGGAGTATCGGCGTACCGGGGCGGGGTGTGGTGGAGTTGTTCACATGGTTCGCCGTTATCGTTGGGGCTATCGGCGCCGGCATTGGCGCCGCGGCGGGCTGCGGTGTTCTTGTCAAAGCCAATAACATCGAAGACTGGCTGTTTGCAACATTCGGATTCCAGATTTGGGACAGAAGCATTTACGCGATAGGCGATATACCGAACAAGATTGAATTGCATGTGCTTGCAGTTATAATACTGTCGGCGATCGCTGCGTCGGTGGTTGGCGCATTGGTTCCGTCGATTCAGGCCGCCAGAAAGCGGCCTGCCGATGCCCTGCAGGTCAATTCGTTGTGATCTTGTGCGGCCAAAGCAAAGGAGATATCTAAAAGATGACTGAAATTCTGCAGGCAAAAGACTTGCACAAGTCTTACAAAATGGGCAAGAGCCGACTGGAAGTGCTCAAAGGCCTGGAGCTTTGTGTCAATGCGGGCGAATTTGTTGCGATAACCGGCGCTTCCGGCAGCGGCAAGAGCACCCTTTTGCACATTCTCGGCGGGCTTGACACACCGGATGCCGGATATGTGGAGTTTGACGGCGGGAGAATCGATAAGTTCGGTGCGGGACAACTGAATCGGTTCCGAAATAAAATGGTCGGCTTTGTATTTCAGTTTTATCACCTTCTTGACGAATTGAATGTGCTGGATAACGTTGTGCTGCCGACGATGGCGTCGGTAGGCAGTCTGGGCTGGCTGGCGCGGCGAAAAAGGGCCCGGAAGCGGGCGGCGGAGCTGTTAGAGCAGTTCGGGCTTGGCGAAAGGATTAAGCATAAACCCTATCAGCTATCAGGTGGAGAGCGGCAGCGGGCGGCGATTGCACGATCGCTTATGAATGAGCCACGGCTGCTTTTGGCCGATGAGCCGACAGGAAACCTTGACTCTGAGACGGGAAATGGTATCCTAAGTGTTCTGCAGTCTTTGAACCGCGACGGTCAGAGTATCGTGATGGTAACCCACGATGAGCGGATGGCCGAGCGAGCGGGCAGGATAATACGTCTGGCAGACGGGAAGATCGTCTGACGAGAGCCACTGAGTGGAGAATCGACTATGGCAATGAAAATCTGGTTGGATGACAAGCTTGTTAATGCTGATGATGCGAAGGTTTCGGCCTTCGATCACGGCTTGCTCTACGGCGATGGCGTTTTTGAGGGTATTCGTGTCTACGACGGCAGGATATTCGAGTTTGATGCGCACCTCAAACGCCTTTACCTCTCGGCCAGGGTTTTGCGTCTGGCCATGCCGATGCCCGAAGATGCCCTCGCCGATGCGACTCGACAAACGGTCGAAGCCAACGGTGTCCATGACGGCTATATTCGACTGGTAGTGACGCGGGGCGTGGGTGATCTGGGTTTGAATCCGTTCCTGTGCAAGAGGGCCTGTGTTATCATCATTGCCGCGACAATCCAGTTGTATCCGGAAGAGCTTTATGAACAAGGGATAAAGGTGGTCAGTGCCTCCACCATGCGCAATCATCCGATGTCGCTGCCGCCGCAGGTCAAGAGCCTCAATTACCTCAACAATATTCTCGCAAAGATCGAGGCAATCGACGCTGGCGTAAGCGAAGCGATAATGTACAACCATGAAGGATACGTCGCAGAAGCATCGGGAGACAACGTATTCATTGTTCGAGACGGCACAATCTATACGCCGCCCGTTCAGTCCGGATCCCTGGAAGGAATAACACGTGGCATCGTAATCGACCTTGCCGCCGGAGAGAACATTACGGTCGTGGAGAAGAATCTGACCCGGTTCGATCTGTACGTCTGCAACGAGTTCTTTCTTACCGGTACCGCGGCAGAGGTTATCGGGGTCGTGGAAATTGACGGTCGCGCCGTCGGCGATGGCGCGCCCGGGCCTGTTACAACAATGCTCAGGAAGAAATTCTTTGAATATGCCCGCTCGTAAAGAAGACAAAACAACACAAACTGCCGACAGGGGGACTTTGGCCGATTATCCCCAATCGGTTGCCGACGGTCTTGCCGCGGTCCGGTGCTGCATATCCGCCCAACTGGTTACAGGCGATGACTCCATTGACGCCATGCTCAGACAAATCGGCTTGCGCAACGGCAAGATGCTTCGGCCGGCGATGGTGCTGCTTGTGGCGAAAAGTTGCGGTAATATCACCGAAACACATATCAGGATCGCCGCCATTGTGGAGTTGCTGCACACCGCCACGCTTCTGCACGATGATGTTCTCGATGAGGCCCAGAGTCGCCGCAAAGCCTTTACCGCCAATCGCCTCTGGGGTAACGAGTCGGCGGTTCTGTTGGGAGATTTTCTGCTTGGCGAGGTTTTTGTCATGTGCAACCGTCTCGAGCGCCGTGATATTGCACAGGTTCTCTCGGATACCGCCGTTGAGATATGCAGGGGTGAGTTGTCTCAGAACATCCAGCGTCGCAACTTCGGCTTGACTCAAGGCCGGTACTACGAGATCATCAAAGACAAAACGGCCGCATTGTTTTCGGCGTGCTGTTATGTTTCTTCGGTTGCCGCCGGAGACAACGAACAGCGACACGTGCGCTTTCGGGAATTTGGGCTGAAGGTGGGCATGGCCTTTCAGATAACCGACGATTTGCTGGACGTCATCGGAGACGAGGCAAGTGTGGGCAAGACGTTGGGAACCGACCTGGCGACAAAGAAAATAACATTGCCGATTATTCACATGTTGAGCACTGCCGGCGAGGGGCGCCGCCTGTTGCTGACCGAAAAGCTGACAGCGAAAATCGAGCGGACAGAACTTCGCGACATGCTTGAAGCGACCGGGTCGCTCGACTATACGCGGGCAGTGGCGCAGAGATATTGCGACGAAGCGGTTGCGTTGCTTGAGGCTATGGAGGGCCTCCGCGACAAGGACGGCCTGCTGACCATCGCACGCTCAATGGCGGCAAGATACTTTTAACACCAATCCTTCAAGAATATTGCGATTGGGTGGCAAATACAAAAAAAAGGCCGGTCGCAAAACCGGCCTTTTGTATTTTACATTCAGCTTCAGTTGATTAGAAGCTCAGTGAGTAGGACAGACCCGTCCAGAACTCATCTTCGGGATTGACTGTGTCTTCCATTGAAGTCTGGTAGTAAACACCCGGCCTGAAAGTGCCGCCGAAAGGACAGGCAAACTCGGTCGTGAGGCCCCATGTCATGTGAGACCAGTCGTGGTCGACACCTTGAGGTTTTGGGCCGGTTAGATTAGTGCCCCTGATACCCGCGCCGTCGTTATAAGTAATGTCCCAACTGAAGGTAAAGACTTGTTCCGGGTTATTGGGGATGATTTCACCCACGACAATGTCGTAGTCTATGCCAAACCTGTGCAGCCACCCTGTGATATTGTTTGACCAACTGCCGTCTTCTGCATTATACAGGTAAATGAGCGTGTAATTCGGCACGATTCCGCCTGGACATATCTGCGGCAACGCAATCGAAAAATCCCATTCATGGAAATCCGCAGTCTTGCTTGCGTTATCAATAAAATCGTGATACAAGTAGCTCACCGCATAATCAACCTGGTACGTTTCACCTGTAAAGGCACTGTTGCTGTATGCCGCAATGTAGTTAAGCTCGGTAGCATTGACGGTGCTGATGCTTCCGCCGTTCTTGCTGGCACCGGCATATGAACCCCACACGCCTACGCTGAATCCCGACCCAAAAAGGTCCACGTTGACACTCGGCTGGAATGCCGCCTTGTCGTCGAGAAGGTCAAAGCCGTGCCAGATATACTTGCTTACCCAAGTTGCGTCGACATCGACGCCGATACCACCTACGTCCGCCCAGCCAATACCCCCGATTGCAAACACTACCGCAGCTACTGTTAAAATTCCCTTCTTCATGTCCATCTCCTTTAAACTCTTTCTTCCACTTTTTTCCGTTAAGACGCGCTTTTGGTCACTGAATCTTCCTGATCCACTTCCTGGCCGCTCTGTCCGCTTTATCTCTAAAACGGCTTGAGAGCAAACCCTTCTGCTGGACAATTCTATCGGCACTTCATCGCAAGGCAAATGAAAAATTGGATTTTACAGGATTTTGTGAAAAAAATTATAATACCGATTATGCCGAAAACAACGGTCTCGGTAATGCTGGAAATGGGAACTCACCGTCACAGGATAATTAAGTTCTGAATTTGCAAGCCTTTAGGCGCGATTTACGTCGCTTAGAGGTTCTGCAATTGCTCCTTGGCCTGCCCGACGAGATAGAAACTGCCGGCGATACAGATGAGGTCCTCGCGGGAAATCGCACTTCTTGCGATCCTGACGGCTTCTGTGACGGTAATGGCGGTTTGGCACATTTTGCCGCAGATTTCGGTGTACATATCGGCGAGATCCTGCGGGTAAGCGGCCTTGGGCGAGTTGCTCCGTGTGAAGACGACCTTGTCGGCGCCGTACTGAAGCTGCGTGAGCATGCCGCATATGTCCTTGTCGGTATTACAGCCGAAGACGACGATCATGGAATCGTAGGGTATGTGCTGTCCGATAGCCTGGATGAGCGCCTTGACACTCGCTGCGTTGTGGGCGGCGTCGATAATAATTCGCGGGTCCTGGCAGATCACTTCCATCCTGCCAACCATAGAGACGGTTTTCAGCCCTGCTACAGCCTTTTCGTCGTCGATTTCATAACCCTGGCCCTTCATTTTGTCCAGCATGGCAAGCGCCAGCCCGCAATTGATCGCCTGGTGTTCGCCCGGCAGGGGCACTTTGAGGTGCTCAAACCGGCTTGTCGGCGTGGTAACACAGATTCGCGTGTGAGGACCGTGCTCGCGAGACGACTCGAAGCGATACGAAAAGTCGATATCGCGGCCGGTAACACTGAGAGGGGCGTTTACCGAGGTCGCCTCTCTCTTGAGAATGCGCATGGTCTTGGGGTCCTGATTGACCGTAACGACAGGAATTCCCGCTTTGATGACGCCGGCCTTTTCCTTTGCAATGCTGTCAATGGTGTCGCCCAGGAGATTCTGGTGATCCAGGCTGATGCTCGTTATACCCACCACGTCCGGCGCAATGACATTGGTGCTGTCAAGCCTGCCGCCGAGACCTGTTTCGATGATCGCCAGGTCCACCTTCTTATCGAGAAAGTGCACAAACGCCATCGCCGTGAAGATTTCAAAGAAAGTGGGGGCCTTGTCCTTCTTCCTGAGCTTCTCGATTGGACCGTGAATCCTGTTTATCAGACCTGACATCTCCTTTTGACTGATCATCTTGGAGTTGATAACAATGCGCTCGTGCAGCGTGGTTACGTGAGGCGAGGTGTACAGGCCTACTTTGTAGGCGTTCGCCTCGATCATGCAAGCCAACATCGTTGCCGTAGAGCCCTTGCCCTTGGTTCCGGCGATATGAATGGTCTTGATCTTCTTGTGGGGATTGCCGACGGCCTTGAGCAACTCTTCCATCCGGTCCAGGTTGAACGTAGTTACGTTATAGCGCAGCTTCCGCTGCCGCTCGTAGTCAGTGCAGTCGAAAAGATACTTCATAGCCTGATCATAGGTTCTGAAGGCAGCTTTTCGCTTTACTTTGCTGACTGAAGAGGGTTTGGTTTTCTTCGCAATCCCTGCGGGGTGCTTCTTCTCTTTCCTTTTTGTTGTAGTCATACGCCGATAAAGTACCATAATCAGCCTCCCAAGTCAAGCCCAACGCATTGGGAATTGCCGCATTCACACGCTCTTGGAGGAAATTATGTCCATAAGGTTATTAAAACAAGGGACTTACAAAATATTTACAATCACTGTCATAATCCTGCAAAAAAATAACACCAACCGCTGTTTCTAATAGTATCAACAGGACAGCTTATAAAATAATCGCATTTCAAGGGCCGGTAGTAACAATAGGCTATTGCTACGTCGGCGGCATCTTCTTCGGCCTCGGGACGGGGAAGCAGCATCGCCGACTTGATTTCCATCAGAGTCGCGGCCATCACCAGAAAATCACCCGCCAGATCGATATCCAGCATCTTGAGTATTTCCACGTGCCGCAGGTACTCTTCGGTGA
>JAGHBX010000661.1 GCA_021160785.1 Planctomycetota bacterium
CCCTTAAGGGTGGGGCCGGTGTATCTTGTTGACAGCGTCCTACAAGACGCTATTATTATGACTTAGGTGGCCCCCATTTGGGCGCTTTCACTGGCCCCCTATTCGGCGCTTTTCACCAGTGGATTTAACCCTGCCGAAAGCGAAGAGTTGAGAATTGGTATGCCGCGTCAAAAGATCGAAGCATCCCATCCTGTCCGTGCATTTGCGACACTCCCCTGTTGGTATTCGCTGGATGGTATCCTTGTCGAACTCCGGATATATAAAAAGCCCCTTTCTTCGAAAGTTTTAGCGAAGAATTATGCTTCGTCCAAGCCTGGCACTGCTGCCGATCTTCCACCCAGGGTCATGCCATCAGGCCCGGCGGGCAAGGGGAAATTTGGGGCATCGTATATGCATCTCAAGTATTATCCAGAGTGGGATGCTCTCTGGCGGTTATCAGCGGACCCGGATATTGTAGTTCAATTCGATGATTCGCCCGTATGAGTTGTGTTCTGGCGGGGAACTCGCTATGGGCCTGCCTGGGGAATGGAAAATGGCATATGGATGGCCGATCAGAGTATCGAAAACTTCAATGGCAAGGATGGCTGCATCGAACACATGCTTGATTATCATTGCCGTTTTTCTCATGTGAGGATTATTGAAAACACACCCGCACGTGTGGTCGTACACTGGCGTTACCTGCCCACCTCAGCCAACGGCAATCATTCTCAGGTCAATCCCATATCAGGGTGGGAAGACTGGGTGGATGAGTATTATACCTTTTATCCCGACCAGGTTGGCTTTCGGAAAGTCGTTCTCCATTCCGATGGCGTTGCCTTATGGCCCGAAGAGGTGATCGCCCTCTGACAGCCCTGTGGTTAATCCGGCTTTTGTCATCAAGAACTAAAGCCCGCCCGCGCTCACTGATTGCCATTAATCAAATCAGGTCGCTGTTTTTTCGTTCTTTCGAGGCTTTGCTGTTTTCGCCATTCGGCGATTTTTGCATGGTTGCCGCTGAGCAGGATGTCGGGCACTTTCATGCCCTGGAACTCTTCGGGCCGCGTATATTGCGGGTATTCGAGCAGGCCCTGGCTGAAGGACTCCTCCGCCGCGGAGTCTTCGTCTCCGAGCGCCTCCGGCAGCAGCCTCACGACCGCGTCGATTATCACCATTGCAGCTAATTCCCCGCCGCTGATCACGTAGTCGCCGATGGAAACCTGCTCGGCGTCCAGCCCGATCCGTATGCGTTCGTCGAACCCCTCGTATCGCCCCGCAATCAGAATGAGCCGCTTGGCCCTGCTAAACTCCTCTGCAAGCGACTCATCGAACCGCCTGCCCTGCGGCGTAAGGAGAATGACACGACCCTTCTCATCAGCCTGCTTTTGGACATGTTCAAAACAATCAAAGACCGGCCCCGGCATCATCACCATGCCCGGCCCGCCGCCGTAAGGTTTGTCATCGACTTTCTTGTAACTGTCTTTTGCAAAGTCCCTGATGTTGCTCAGGACGACATCAACGATCCCACGCTCACGAGCCCGCCCGAGTATTGAATAACTCAGCGGCGACTCGAACATCTCGGTAAAAAGCGTAAGTACGTCTATTCGCATTGCATTACTGCTCACGATTGCCAATTCCCGTTTATACGCGGGGAAGCAGCAGTAGGGTGTCCCGAGTAACCTGTCCCGATCTGTCGGGGTCGGGATTAGACCACCATTCCCACTACCTAAAGGGTATCAACTCGCCTTCGTATCCGTCGCGCCGGCAGCCTTCTCAGCGGCAGCTTTCTCGGCGGCAAGCTTCTCGGCCTTGGTGAAGGGTTTGCCCTGCTTTCGTGCGATCTGCAGCGCTTTGGCCCTGCGTTCCTTCTTTTCTGCATAGTGTTTGGTCGTGACCCCCAACTTCAGCAGTATCTCCGAAACAGAATCCGACGGCACAGCGCCCTTGTCCAGCCAGAACTGGACACGTTCCAGATCGATCACGACCTGCTTGTCGACGTCCTTCAGGATCGGATCGTAGTGCCCTAATTTTTCGAGAATTCGCCCGTCGCGCGGCGCGCGCGATTCGATAGCGTTAATCCTGAAAAACGGCCTGTGCCGCCTGCCCATTCTTGTCATTCTGATTTTTACCGCCATTACTTTTCCTTTCGAGTGCTATATATAATCAATTTCCGCGACCGGCCTGTCCGAGTCGCAAAACACGTTACAAATGTTTACATCAGGCCCGCGGCCCTTTTATTCGCTTGGCGATTTCCTGCATTCAAGAGCATAACCGTTGACAAAAATCGCAAACAGCCCGCGATCGATACCGGCATCGTCGGCGATCCTGTGTATCTGTTCGTCGGTCAGATCGCAGGCTCCGCCCTTCTCCGCCCGCGTCATAATAGCGACCGCTTTCCTGATCTGGGCCAACTCATCGCCGCTCGGCGACTGAAGCATCGCAAGTTCGCTCGAACCGCGATTGTCCTCGAACTGCCGGCGAAACTGTCGCCCGTACTCGTCGTCGGCGAAACGGCTCAGCTTCTCGATATACGCATCCACCGAAATGTGCTCGTCTACCGCCGTCTCACTTTTCCCTTGCGTTTAATCACTCGTTTTCGCTTCGAGCGTTGTTTTATCTTCCGCCCGCCGCTCATCGCGCCGAACATATCCGTCTTGCCGCTGAGCAGGTTCTTCATACCGCCCATACCGCCGGCACTCATCGTCTTCATCATATCACGGCTTCGCTTGAACGTCTTGATCAGCCCGGCAACATCCTGGAGGTCGCGACCCGAGCCTTTTGCGATCCTCCTTCTGCGCGATGCGTCGATAACATCCGGATTGCTCCTCTCCTGCTTCGTCATCGAGTGGACGATCCCCTCCATCTGGCTGATCTCCCGCTCGTCGATATCCATACCCGCCAACTGCTGGCCCACACCCGGCAGCAACTTGAGCATACTGCCCATGCCCCCCATCTTCCTCACCGTCTGCATCTGCTTAAGAAAATCGTCAAAACCGAAGCTGCCCTTGGCCATCTTCTTCTGCATCCTGGCCGCTTCTTCGACGTCAACTTCCTGCTGAACCTTCTCCACCAGCGAAACGATATCGCCCATACCCAGGATTCGACTCGCCATACGGTCCGGGTGAAACTCCTCGAGGTTATCGAGCTTCTCGCCCACACCGATAAACTTGATTGGCTTGCCAGTCACCGCCTTTACGCTAAGCGCCGCACCGCCCCTGGCGTCGCCGTCTAACTTCGTCAGTATCACCCCGTCAAGTTCCAGCCGCTCGTTGAACTCCTTGGCGCTGTTTACGGCATCCTGCCCGGTCATCGCATCGCACACAAGGAATATCTGGTGCGGGTTAACCGACTTTGCGATGTTGGAGATCTCGCTCATCATCTCCTCGTCGATATGCAGCCGCCCTGCCGTATCCAACACAACCACGTCGCAGCCGGCCTTCTTCGCCTCTTTGATACCGTTCCGGGCCACCTTAACGGCGTCCTTGATCCGCTCGCTGTAGACCGGTATCTCCAACTGCTCGCCAAGGCTGATCAACTGCTCGATAGCCGCAGGCCGCTGCAGATCATCGGCCACCATCATCGGCTTCTTGCCCTGCCCGACTAATAATTTGGCCAGTTTAGCCGCCGTCGTCGTCTTACCGCCACCCTGCAAGCCCGCCAACATAATCACCGTCGGCCCGGGCGAGACAAAGTAAATCTTGCTGTCAACCGGCCCCATCAGCCGGGTCAGCTCGTCATTAACGACCTTAACCATCACCTGCCCCGGATGCAGGCTCTTGACCACCTCAGCCCCCATCGCCGCCGCCTGGCAGTCCTTACAGAACTGCTTGACAACGTGATAGTTCACATCCGCCTCAAGAAGAGCCTTGCGAACATCACGCATAGCATCCGAAACATTAGCCTCAGTAATCCGACCACGCCCCGAAAGAGACTTAAAAACACTATTAAATTTGCCCGTTAAAGCATCAAACATCGCGATTTCCAAACAATAAAGCAGGATTCACGCCCAAAAAGCGCACACATACCCTGCAAAGAACCCAAAAGTGTATATACACCAACACTACTTTGCAAGCAAAAAATAACAAATTCCCCACGCTCTTTATTTAGGGTATGCGAAACGATTGGTCAGGGTTGACGACTCGAAAATAGCCCTTTATGGAATTTGGATTTCTGACGCATATCTGGATATGATTCTTCGCACAGAAGCCCGCATTCTCGTATAACTTTTCCCCCTCTGTGAATACCGCTCGAACCGTATCAAATTCGTAGTGCGCTTTCCCTTCCTCCACCAAGGCCTCTTGCAACCGATGTGTCATCTCAATCACCGCACAATCCAGGTGTCTTAGCAGCAAATCATCGCTTTGTCCGGCTTGCGTGTTCTTTGGCAACGGGATGTCGGCGGCTGTCAATGCTGTTTTCAGTGTGTGGAAACTTTCCTTAATGAGTTGTAGATTCCTGGTATCCAAAAGATTAAGGCAGTGGCCGGGATCAATAACAGCCCCAAGCACGGCAGGTGTTTTCACTTTTTCTCTACAGAGGTGAGGATTATTCTTTATGGAATGCGCATACTCAATGGCCCGCTTAGGATTGTTTTCCCAGAAACAGACACCGCTGCCCAGCCAGTCATAATCATTCTTACTGAAACGAAGCTTCTTTCGCCCCCTAAGAACTTGCTCTGCAACGTCTTCATCGCAACCATGGAAGCCCAGAATAAAGGAAGGTAAAACCGAATACATGATTTACTTGTAGGGCTTCTTGAGGTTACCGTTCTTTGTGCAGATACCAGCCTTGTGGAGGAGTTCTTTGGCCTTGGCAGGATTGTTGGCGACTTCCTTTGAAGTGCTGGTAATCTTTGCCAGTAGTGCTTTATGCTCTTTCTTTGTCATAGCTCACCCTTCTCACTCAATGGTCTCCACGCATTCATTCTCAACCCATATCATACCATAAGTCTCGACAAAATGAAAGGCTGCCTTGAGGTTTTCGCCTCCCAATAGCAACAAATCACTCTCTATCTAACAAAAAACAGCATCCCAAGGACTTCGTCAAGCAAAAAACATCAAGTTTTTTAACTTTCCCCACAATAGGCAAGCAAAAAATAACAAATACCCAACCAATTCCCTACTGTGTGCCTCCCCAACGAAGAATTGCTGCGGATCCAATGCCACCCCACAGCCAAAATCTGTACTGGTTCAGCGTGAATCGGACAAATCCACTTCGTTGCTAAGAGACTTTTCTTGCCTTCGGCAAGTAGGTTTTTTTAGGCATTTCGGGAG
>JAGHBX010000459.1 GCA_021160785.1 Planctomycetota bacterium
ACTTTGTACATCTTTGCCGTCACGGCCGTGGGGCTTTGCGCCGAGACGACCGAAGTTGAGTACTACGCCATTCGCATGGACGGCAAGAAGATCGGTCATGTTGTACAGACACGCCGGATCAAAGACAACGTGGTAACCACTACCGAAGACATGACAATTACTCTGGCTCGCGGCAGCGTAGCCATAACGGTGACCATGCTTGAGAAAAGCATCGAGACAAGCAAAGGCAAGCCCATCGCATTTGAGGTCGTCCAGAACATCAGCGGCATGTCCCAGAAGACCACCGGCAGGATCATCGGCGGCCAACAGGCCAGGGTCGTCACCGAGGCGATGGGCATGAAACAGGAAAAGACGGTATCTTTTCCGGACGGCGCAATCATGGCCGAAGGCGTACGACTGTTAGAGAGACAAAAAGGTCTAAAGGAGGGCGTCTCTTACGAGGCGACGGTGTTCAGTCCGGCTCTTTCAATGGCTGTCAAGGCGCAAGTCAGCGTGGGACCCCGGAGGGAAATAGACCTTTTCGGGCGCATCGCCAGGCTCACGGAAGTTACGACAACCATGATAATACCGACCGGCTCAACGACCAGCACGGATTATGTTGACGACAATTATCGCGCCCTCAAGACGCTCGTGCCGACGATGGGCATGAATCTTGAGATTATCGCGTGCGACAAACAGTTTGCCCTCAGCAGCGACGATGTTGTGGATTTTCTCGACAAGATGCTTCTTGCGAGTCCTGTCCCGCTGAAAGATGTCAAGTCGCTTACGTCTGCAACTTATGTTCTCGTGCCCGCCAAGGACGCCAAACCGAAGATTCCCTCCGGCGACAATCAGACGGCAAAGACCTTGGCCGGCGGCAGGATCACCGTCGAGGTAAAGCCCGCCAAAGCTGCGCCGAATGTGAAATTCCCGTACAAGGGCAATAAGCAGGAGCTTCTGGAGGCATTGGAGTCAACACAGTATCTGCAAAGCGACAACGAGCAAGTCGTCAAGCTGGCTCGCGACGCCGTTGGCGACAGCACCGATGCCGCCGAAGCGGCAAGCAAGATCGAATCGTTCGTCGACGGATACATCATCGAGAAGAATCTGTCGGTCGGTTACGCCACGGCGGCGGAGGTCGCCTTGAGCCGTCAAGGCGACTGCACCGAACATGCCGTGCTTACCGCGGCGATGTGCCGGGCGGTCGGCATACCGGCGCGGGTTGTCTTCGGGCTTGTCTACGTCGATGAATTTCTCGACCGAAAGCATGTCTTCGGCGGCCACGCATGGACGGAGGCCCGGATCGGCGACAAGTGGATCGGCCTGGACGCCACCCGGTCGCCCAACGGTTACGGCGCCGGACATATCATCCTGGGAACGGGTAGCGGAGACCCCGCCGATTTTTTCGGTATGGTCAATACCTTAGGCTATTTCAAGATAGCCAGCGTCGATCTGAAGTAGGGCATGATGGTATACGTTACACTGGTGCTGACGGCGATGTGTGGAACAGGAGATAGAAAGCCTTGCATATTAAGATAAGAAAAGGAGGACGTATGGCAAGTTCAAATGAATCGGGTAAAGGGCGCGGGACGACACGGCGCCAGTTCCTGAAGGCGACTACCGCGGCGGGTTCGGCTGCTGCTCTTGGCGCGATGCAGTTTGCGCCTAACGTTTTTGCGGCGGGCAGCGATGTTATTCGCGTGGGTATGATTGGCTGCGGCGGTCGCAACACCGGCGCTGCAGCGCAGGCGCTGACGGCGGACAAGGGGGCGCGGCTGGTCGCGATGTGCGATATTTTCATGGACCGGGTCAAAGGCAAACGCGAAACCCTCAAGCGGCAGAAGGGCGATCAGGTCGTGGTGGATGACGATCACTGCTTTGCGGGCTTTGACGGCTATAAGCACGTTATCGAATCATCCGATGTCGTGGTGATTGCAAACGCCGCCAAGTTTCATCCGCTCCATGCGATCTCGGCGATCAAGGCGGGAAAACATGTGTTCGTGGAGAAGCCGCACGGTATCGATCCGGCGGGGATCAAGCTGATGCGGCAGGCGGCCGATATCGCAAAGGAAAAGGGACTGTGTCTTGTCTCCGGCCTGCACAGCCGTTATCACGCAGGCTACGCCGAGACGATCAAGCGGATTCACGACGGTGCGATCGGCGACATCGTCTCTATCGAGGAGAATTTTCTCCGCGCTCCATACGTTGTGATCGGGCGCAAGGAAGGGCTCTCGGAGGTCGAGTGGCAGTGCAGTACGCAGTATCATTTCCACTGGCTGTCGGGCGACGATGTGGTTCAGTCGCTGGTGCATAATATGGACCGGGCCAGTTGGGCGTTAAAGGACACGGCGCCGATCAAATGTCACGGGCTGGGGGGAAGATCGTCGATGACCGAGCCGATTTACGGCGATGTGTTCGATCACCACTCGGTCATTTACGAATGTGCTGATGGCGTAAAGATCTACGCTTTTTGCCGGACGACCAACGGATGTTATAACAATTCCTCGAGCGTGGTCTTGGGCAGCAAAGGCCGGGCCGACATTACGCGCTGCCGCATCTCGGGCGAGACTGATTGGCGGTGGCAGGGGCGAAGCGCTCCTTACCAGATCGAGCACGACGTGCTCTTTGCGGGGATTCGTTCGGGCAAGCCGGTCAACAACGGCGATTACATGACGCGGAGTACGCTGATAACGATCATGGGGCAGATTTCCTGCTACACGGGCAAGGAGGTTACCTGGGATCAGGCTAATAAGTCCGACTTCTATTACCCGCCAAAGCCCGAGGATTGCCATGACGGCATGGACCCGCCGGTCAAGCCCGGCGACGGCGGCAGTTATCCCGTACCTAAACCCGGTTTCACGAAAATGATTTGAATTTGAGAAAGAATATGAATCGTACATCAATATATATGATTGCACAGGTTTTGTGCGTTGCGGCGATGGCGGCTTGTGCGGCTGCCTCGCCCGCCGGAGGCGTGAAAAAGTATACCGAAACCTTTGCGGCGAAGAACGGCGAGCAGTTCAGCTTTGACATGCTTCTCATTGACGGCGGCGAGTTCGTTATGGGAAGCGCAAACGACGAGCCCGGTCGGCAGGACCATGAAGGGCCGCGGCACAAGGTGCGCGTCGATTCGTTTTATCTTTGTCCGACGGAGACTACGCTTGAGCTTTTTCTCGTGTATTATGAGGAGACCAACCGCGCCAAGGTTGTGCATGATAAGGTCGTTTCAGGCGTTAAAGATGTGGACGCCATTACCGGTCCGACGCCTGTTTTCGGCGAGTTGACGATGGGTTATCCGAAAACTCATCCGGCGATGGGGATGACGTGGCATAATGTGCAGGTATTTTGCAAGTGGCTTTCGAAGAAGACCGGCAAGGCGTATCGCCTGCCCACCGAAGCGGAGTGGGAGTATGCCGCCCGGGCGGGCGGTGCGGATACGTTCGGCGCTGGCAATGATCCGAAGCGGGTGGGAGATTGGGCATGGTATGACGACAACGCCGACGGGGAGACTCATCCGGTTGCCGCGAAGAAGCCCAATGCCCTGGGTCTGTACGATATGGCGGGCAATGTCTGCGAGTGGGTGCAGGACTTCTACGACGCAGGCGCCTACAAGGAACGGGGCTTAGATAATCCCGTGCTCAATCCGACGGGGCCGGCTGCCGGCAAAGTGCATGTTGCCCGCGGCGGATATTACAACAGTACCCCGGCCGACGATCTGCGCTGTGCTGCGAGGGCGTTTGAAGAGAAGTGGTGGCGCGACGGCGATCCGCAGATACCCAAGAGCATGTGGTGGCTGCCTAACATGGATATCATCGGTTTTCGGCTGGCGCGGTCCGTCGATGTGCAGGCGACCGGAAACGCCGCGGCCGGGCACGCCTTTGCCGCCGGCGCTAATGGCGAGTATACTTTTGATACAGGCGTGCTTCGCGGAAAGCTGCGGCAGGGAGGCAAATCGCGGGGTCTGTCGGCGGTGGTGCATGCCGCCTCCGGGACCAGGCTCGACGGGAGCATGGGTATTCTCAGCCCGTATCGGATCTTCACGGCGAACAAGCGATACGGCACGGCGGCGTGGAACCTGCCGAGCGAATCGAAACTGTTAGACGACGGCGCCATTCAAATTACCTGGAAGCAAGCCGAGGATCGAGCTTTCGAACTGGTCGCGGTCTACCGCCTCAGCGGTGATTCGACGGTCGATCTCGAGGCGATTGTAAAGGCCGGCGACGACCTGGATGACTTCGAGGTCTTTGTGGCGTCATATTTTAACCAGTCATTTCCGACGCCTTCGGTTTATGTCGGTGTGAATGCCGGTGTCGAAGGCGGCTCGCGGTTTATGCGGGCGGTAAAATCGGCGGGCGTCTGGCAGGTGTTTCCGCGGGATGAGAAGGTTGTGAAAGTTATCCGGGACGGTCGATGGTTGAAACCGCCGAATCCGGTCGACTGGGTGACCAGGCCGTGTATGTCCGCGCCCATTGCTCTGCGACGCAGTACGAAAGGGGGCCTGACAGCAATTTTGATGGCGCCGGCGAACGATTGTTTTGCAATATCGATGCCCTACGAAGGTGAAGGGCATTATTCGGTTTATTTATCCCTGTTCGGCCGTGATGTCAAGGCGGGGAAGACGGCAAGAGCACGCTGCCGATTCGTACTCGCAGACGCACCCTCAGACGCCGAGATATTAGGCTTGTACAAAAGGTATATAAAGGAAATGACTCGCGGTGATGTCAACTCTTTGGTTTTGCGGTTAGAGTCTTTTCGTGTTCCGGAGTAGCCGACTATTGCCCCGAACATCGGCAGGGTGCAGCAGGCCGAGGCTATCGCGCTGAAGAGGCCGAGCAGAAACGCAAAGACAATGCCCACCGGGCCCACACCGGTTTGCTCAAGAAAACTTCTGGCCCGTTCGACTGCCGACTGGATCCACTGCGCCATCAAGCTGTCCTTTCGCCGGGCTCTTTACGGTTTGTCAAGTTCTTTTTTGTAATTGTGCGGCATCCATCTGGTTGCAGTTCTTTGCCCCCGAAACCTCAAATCCGGGCGGAAAAGCGGTGTTTTTGTTTTTTGGTTGACTTGCCGTGTTTTTTCAGTAGACTATCGCGGCTATCATTATAGTGATTGAATCGAATGTGGTAAGCATGGAGGTAGTTTGTGGGTTACAATTGTATTGTATTAGTGAAGCAAGTGCCTGATACGAAACGGATTACGGGTCAGGCGATGAACGACGACGGGACTGTCAACCGGGGCGCCCTGGCGGCGATTTTCAATCCTGAGGACTTAAACGCCCTCGAGCTTGCCCTTGAAATCAAGGATAAGTTCGGCGGTAAGGTTACTGTGATGACGATGGGGCTGCCGGCGGCAAGCGAGGTCCTGCGCGAATCGCTGTATCGGGGCGCCGACGAGGCGGTTTTGATAACGGACAGGCGCTGTGCGGCGAGCGATACGTTGGCGACGAGCTATATTCTGAGCTGTGCGGTGAAGAAGCTGGATTACGATATCGTCCTTTGCGGCCGACAGGCGATCGACGGCGATACAGCGCAGGTCGGGCCGCAGTTGGCGGAGAAATTAGGGATTACGCAGGTTACGTATGTCGAGGAAGTGCAGAAATTAAACGGCCAGGGGCTGGTTGCACACCGCAATATGGGCAACGGCTGGCAGGAGGTCCAGACGACGCTGCCGGTGCTGCTTACGGTGATCGATACGGCCAACGAGCCGCGTGTCGGCGCGGCCAGGCGGCTGATGAAGTACAAAGACGCGCTTAGCCCGGTGGAAATCGCCATCGCCGGCGACGACGATTCCGATGCCCGGCAAAAGGCGCTATCCGAAAAGGGCCTGCTCATAAAGCAGTGGGACCTCGACGATCTGGACGCCGACTTAGCCTGGTGCGGAAGGGACGGTTCACCCACAAAAGTCCACCGAATAATGAGCGTTGTGCTCGACGCCAAGGAGAGCAAGGCTGTCGATCCTACTCAGGCGGGTGTCGATGCGATGGTGCATGAGCTTATCGAAGAGCATACGATTGGGTAAGACATCGGGAGAAAAGGTGTCTGACCCCTTTAATTATTAAGGGATTTTTTGCATGATTGAAGTTAATACGGCTGGAGAGGTTTGGGTCTTTGCCGAGCAGCATGAAGGGAAGTTGGCCGATACGTCGCTTGAGCTTTTGAGCAAGGGCAGGGAGTTGGCCGGCAAGCTGGGTGTGAAATTGGCGGCGGTTCTTTTGGGTGATGATGTTGCGCCTTTGGCGGCGCGATTAGGGCACTTCGGGGCGGACAAGGTGTATGTGTCGCAGCATGAACTGCTTGAGCATTACCAGACGAATACTTACGCCAAGGTGATCGACGAGTTGATCGGGAGGCATAAGCCGCAGATTGTTCTTTACGGCGCCACGGCGTGCGGGCGCGATCTTGCTCCGCGGATTGCCAGCAGTATTAAGGCCGGTCTGACGGCTGACTGTACGGATTTGCAGATTGGCAATCACGAGGTCAAGAAGACTGGTAAGGTTTATGAGAACCTGCTGTTCCAGATTCGGCCGGCGTTCGGCGGTAATATTATCGCGACGATTATCAATTACGACCGCTGGCCTCAGATGGCGACGGTTCGCGAGGGTGTAATGCCCATGCCCGAGCCGGATACGAGCAGGAAGGCGGAGGTGGTGAGGGAGTTGGTTCATCTGGCTG